>NZ_JBQFZP010000018.1:0-60117 GCF_056542305.1 Ruegeria sp. AD9 | reverse complement strand
CGCAGAGCCAATGATCCCAAACGCATGTTCAATACCATGCATCTGCAAAACCTTAACAAAGGCCTCTTCCGTCGTCATCTTCATAGGGGTGCTCTCCAAGCAAGAGTGAGGAAACCGGGCACCGGGGCCCGGGGGTTGATATGGTTTTGGCGTAAGGGTGCGACCTGCGTTAGGGCCAGACGCGTCTGCGGAATATGTCCAGTGCGACCTCAGGCAGCCCGGATGGCTTCCGCGATAAGTTCGACGCCGGGGCCTATGCGGTTGGTCGAAATAGAAGAGTACCCGAGGCGGTAGAAGTTCTGCGGCCTGTCGGGCCCCGAGAAAAACGGAGCACCCGGCTCGATATGAACGCCCTGGTTCTGTAGTCGGAGCGCAAGCTGCGTTGTGTTGACGTGCTCAGGGGCCGACATCCACATTGATGAGCCGCCCATTACACCCCGCCCGGCCACTGTCAGCCCGCTTTCCTCGATGGCTTTGTCCATCGCATCGCGCCGCTCTTGCAGGGCTTTCGACATACGTCGGATCTGCGCGTCGTAATGGCCCAATGACAGAAAATACGCTGCCGTGCGCTGAATATGACCCGGAGGGTGGCGCAGGACCAACGAGCGAAGCGCACGTGCTTCGCGGATGAAAGGTTCGGACCCGACCATATATCCAAGCCGCAATCCCGGGAACAGCGATTTGGAAAAACTGCCCACGTAAATCACGCGCCCATCCCGATCCATGGACTTGAGTGCAGGCGAAGGTGCGCTGCGAAAGGCCATCTCGAATTCATAGTCGTCCTCGACAACCATTGCATCCAGATCGCGTGCCCGATCCAGTAGCTTGTTGCGGCGGTCGACCGGCATCGTCGCGGTTGTCGGGCTTTGATGGCTGGGGGTGGTAAAGATGACATCCGCTTCGTCGGGGATCGCCTCCGGTGGCAAGCCGTCGCGATCGACGCTCAGGGGCGTCACAGCGCAGTCCCAGTGGTTCAAAAGACTTCGCAGCGCGTAGTAGCAGGGATCTTCGATTACGGCCGTGCGATTGTGAGTCAGCAAAATGCGAGAGGCCAGCCAAAGCGCGTTCTGCGCGCCCAGGGTGATCAAGATCTCTTCGGGGCGGGCAACGATACCACGGCGCGGCAGGGTGTGGCGCGCGATGAACTCGATCAACAACGGATCATCCTGATCCACGTAATCCCCTGTCAGCGAATCGAAGTCTTTGTGCCCCAAGGCGCGAACCGCGCACAATCTCCAGTTGGCGTGATCAAACAGGGTCCGGTCGGCCTGACCGTAGATGAACGGATAGCGGTATTCGCGCCAGTTGCTGGGTTTCGGCAGGACGTCGCTGTCCAGAAAGCGGCGCGCCAGTGCCCTGTCCCAGTCGACAGATTCCGTGCCGCGCTGCACGGGCGAGTATTTGGGCGGAACCGGCGCGTTATGCGAGACGTAATATCCTGACCGGCCCTTTGCCGTCAGATAATCATTGGCCAGCAACTCGGTATAAGCCAGCGTCACCGTGATGCGGCTGACGCCCAGATGTGCGGCCAGCTTTCGCGAGGATGGCAGTTTTTCCCCCACGTGAAAGCGACCGGACAGAATGCCCTCGGCAATCATCTGCTGGATCTGGGCCTGCAACGTGCCCTGACCGTTGAGCTCAAGAAAGAATGTTTCGACCGATATCCCCATGCCTGCTTATAGGTTGGACTTAAGGCAGGGGCAATCTGGACTTACAGTGTCATGAAAAATTTTCCCAAGGTGGGTTGACCAGGGTCCTTTGTGAAACTACAAAACTAGAGATCTAGTTTAATGGAGGCAACTCATGTGGGAAACTGCTGCTGCCGGATTTTCCGCCATGGGTTCGGAAGCCCGGCTGAAAGTTCTCAAGACACTGGTGCGGGCTGGTGAGGCCGGTCTGACCGTTGGCGAAATCCAGAACCGGACGGGGATTGCCCCGTCGACTTTGGCGCACCACCTGCGGTTTCTTGCAGCCGGAGGTGTGGTTGAGCAGGAAAAGATCGGTCGCACCACGATCAACCGGGCCTGTTATGACGAATTGAAGACGCTGGCGCAGTTCATTCTTTGCGAATGCTGCGCTGACGCGGTTGGAAAGGCGGCCAACGATGGCTGAATTGACGCAATCCCCCCGAACGACCGCCAAAGGTGCGCTTGAGATGATCAAGACGCCCTGGGCATTGATCGTCGCCATTCTTGTGGCGGTGGCCGTTCTCGACCCCGGCAACCTGACTGAGGTTGTGAGTTTTGCAGTCAGGGCCTTGGCGCATACAGGACAATACATCCTGTTTGCCGTGCTTCTGTTGTCATATCTCAAGGCAACCGGGGCCGAAGTGATGGTGGCGCGCGACTTTGAAGGGCGCGAGACCCGGATGATCTTTCTGGCCGCCCTGTTCGGCGGACTCGCACCATTTTGTTCTTGCGAAGTCATTCCCTTTATTGCAGGCCTGCTTGCACTCGGAGCGCCGCTGTCGGCCGTTATGGCGTTCTGGCTCAGCTCGCCATTGATCGACCCGCCGACGCTTTTGATTACGGCCGCCGCGCTGGGATGGCCCTTTGCCATCGGTAAGGCGGTTGCCGCCGTTGCGCTTGGCCTGTTCGGCGGGTTCGCGGTTCGGTTGCTGATGCGGCAGGGGGCATTTGCCCAGCCCTTGCGCGAATACAAACCTGCCGGGTGTTGCGGATGTGGTCCGAAAGCGGATGACAAGCCGGTCTGGAAGTTCTGGCAAGAGCCTGAACGCCGGGTTCGGTTCCGTTCGGAATTCGTGCACAACGGGCTGTTCCTGCTGAAGTGGCTGGCACTGGCCTATGTGCTCGAAGCTTTGTTGGTCAACTATGTGCCTGCGGACCTGATCGCTGGCGTCGTTGGCGGAGAAGGCGTGCTGCCGATCATCGTTGCCGCGCTGGTGGGGATGCCGGCCTATCTGAACTCTTACGTCGCGCCGCCGCTGCTGGCGGGTCTGGTCGATCAGGGCATGACCGCAGGGGCTGCGATGTCGTTCATGGTTGCGGGTGCCGTCAGTTCCATACCGGCGATGGCCGCAGTCTGGTCATTGGTCAAACCGCGCGTGTTTGCCGCCTACCTGAGCCTTGGTGTGGGGGGCGCAATAGTCGCAGGCATCATCTTTCAGGTGGTATGAACGAAAAAGCCGCCCGGTGTCAGCATCGGGCGGCCTTGTTTTGTCTGAAATTTCGATCAACCGGATTCGCAGAGACGGGGCAGTTTGAACCGATACCGGGCTTCGCCGCTTTTGACGTAGATGCGTTTTTCCACGCAGGCCGTCGTTCCAACGGTTTGTGAAATCTGCGACTCGGTCGACGTAATCGACGTGGCCGATCCATCGGGCAGGCGAACCGAGGCTACGACGCCGTTCTTCAGGTCCCCGTTCACCGGGGTTGCGGACAGAACCGGTACGATCAGGAAAGCCTCGTGCTCGTGTTCGCCTTCGTCCCCCAGCAGAAACAAGGTGGTGACGATGGCGATCATGACAACACCACCCGCCAGACCCAGCCCCCATGTCCTGAGAAAGGCGTAGATCGTTACGGCGCGGTGCGGGCCGAAAATCGCAGAAAGAATGCTCAGCATGACAAGTCCGTCAAAAAAGCCCCAGCCGTTCCGACCGGGGCTGATTGTCTGTTACAGACGAGGATCATCCTCGTCTTCATCATCCGCCCCGCCTTTGGGCAGGTTGAAGAAACTGTCGGCGTCGATGATAGGCTCGTCGTCTTTGTCATCCGACCGATCATCGGACAGCGAGAAGGTTTCCAGACCTTCGATCGCGGTCGGGATTTTCGGCGCAGCGTCCATTTCCAGCGACTGCTCGGTCGAAACCAGCTTGCGACGCTCGTCATCGCTCATCACGCCGCCTTCGGCCGCTTTCTTGGCAGCTGCCTTCTGCACGATCGCATCCAGTTCGGACTGTTTGCACAGGCCCAACGCAACCGGGTCGATCGGCTGCATGTTCGAGATGTTCCAGTGGGTGCGCTCGCGGATCGACTGGATGGTCGGCTTGGTGGTGCCAACCAGCTTGGCGATCTGGCCGTCGCTGAGTTCGGGGTGGAACTTGACCAGCCACAGGATCGAGTTCGGACGGTCCTGACGCTTGGACAGCGGGGTATAACGCGGGCCACGGCGCTTTTCTTCGCCGGATGCCGCCGGGTTGAACTTGAGCTTCAGCTTGTGCAGGTGGTTGTTCTGCGCGGCGTCGATCTCATCCTGGGTCAGCTGGTTGTTTGCGATTGGGTCAAAGCCCTTTACGCCTGCGGCCACATCGCCATCGGCGATACCCTGCACTTCCAGTTCGTGCATTCCTACGAAATCCGCGATCTGCTTGAAGCTGATCGTGGTGTTGTCCACCAGCCATACGGCGGTTGCCTTGGCCATAAGCGGTTTTGCCATCAGCCCGTCTCCTATACATACATCTTTCCCGTCGCCGGAATTCGGCGGCCCCTTGGTCTTGGGGCAGGTTTCCGTTGTCGGGGAACTTGGCCCGTATATAGTCGCCACGCAGCAAGAAGGGAAGAGGCGAATGCGCTGGGTCGTATTGTGGGTCTTCAGCGCGATGACAGCGCTGGCCGAAGGTGAAAAAGCAGGTGAGTTCGAATATTACGTCCTGTCGCTTAGCTGGTCGCCCAATTGGTGCGCCCGTGAAGGGGACGCGCGCGGGTCAGACCAATGTGACGACCGGCACGACCACGGATGGATCCTGCACGGGCTCTGGCCGCAATTTCATCAGGGCTGGCCATCCTTCTGCCGCTCGCCCGAGGCGCCGCCAACACGCCGCATGACGCGGGAAATGGAAGATATTCAGGGTAGTGCGGGCCTTGCATGGCATCAGTGGAAGAAACACGGCACCTGTTCGGGGCTATCTGCGCCCGACTATTTCGCCCTGTCCCGGCGTGCCTATGATGCTGTCGAACGCCCGCAGGTCTTCCGCAAACTGGACGCATCCGTCAAACTGCCGGCTTCGGTGGTCGAGGATGCGTTTTTGAAAGCCAATCCAGAGCTGGAGCGCGATATGATCACGGTCACCTGCAAACAGGGCTATATCGAAGAGGTCCGCCTATGCCTGTCGCGCGACCTTGATCCGGTGCCATGCGGCCGCGATGTGATCCGCGACTGCACTGCCAAGGACGCGCTGTTCGATCCGATTCGTTAAAGCTTTTTGTTCTGGCAGTCCCGCGCATAGTCCAGCGCCTTGGCGGTGCCTTTCAGATCAATCGCCATCACCACCTCGCCTGCGGGATTGTAAACCGTCATCGTCTTGTTCTGGGCAATCGCGGTGACGAAATTCCGGTCGGTAAAAAACACCGTCGCACCGGGCACTTTGCGTTCATTGAACCCGATAGCGGTTGCGTCAAAGCTCTTGCCGTCCAGTTCGAACCGGATGGGATAGCTTTTCCCCTGTTCAATATTGCCCCAGGCCTTGTTGTAAACGGCAAAATACCCGCGATTGTCCAACGCGTCATAGCCCAGCCGCACGACCGAGAGGTCCTGATAGACCGTCTGGATCAGGCACCCGTTCCCAAGCGCGGGGTCCATCATAATGTTCCAGCCTTCGACGAAGCCCTTGTCGACCAGTTCCTGCGACAGGGCAGCGGTTGCGGTGAAGGCGGCGAAGGTAAAGGCGAGAAGGCGGGTCAAGTTAAGCACTCCCAACTAAAAAATGTGGTTGGCTGTATCTAACTGTAACTCGGTTTCAGGCAAACAGTATTCTCTGAAACCTAGTCCAGATGCTTCAGCAGTCTCAAAGTACGACAGTTTTGCGCGGCAACTATGCTACAGTGATTGCGTTCAAGAATGTGAGAAACGCTATGACTGCCAACAAAGCGCAGGCGGATTACTGGAGTTCAGCTCCGGGACTTCAGTGGATCAGGTTCGAAGAAGAACTGGACGCTGTTTTTGAAGCGGTGGACCAAGAACTCATCCGGCGAGCGGGTGATATCCATGATGCGGATGTACTTGATGTTGGTTGCGGAACCGGCGCCACGAGCCGTGCTTTTGCGAAAAAGCTGACCCCAAATGGAACACTGACGGCGCTGGATATTTCCAAACCGCTCTTGGAGCACGCTCAAAAGAAAGCTGGAAAACTTACTGTAAAATCAAAGTATTTTTTGATGGACGCGCAACAAGGTGCGATCCCAAGCGCGCCATTTGATCTTGTGATTTCGCGCTTTGGCGTCATGTTCTTTTCCGATCCGAACGCTGCGTTTGCCAATATACGAAAGCACATGCGGGCGCGGGGGCGTTTGATTGTAGCGGCTTGGGCTCCAATGGCAATAAACCCTTGGTTCGATGCTCCGTGCAAAGCGGCAGTTTCACGTTTGGGTCCACCTGATCCTGCTGATCCCAACGCACCGGGACCGCTGGGTTTTCAGGATATCGATTACGTTGTCGATGTGTTGAAAAAAGCAGGATTCAGAAATGTGACAGGAGAAGTTTCGGCGATCACACTAAAACATCAAGGACCGCTCAAAAAAGTTGCTGACTTGGCTTCCAACATAGGACCAGCAGCGCGAATTCTAAAAAAGTATTGTGGAACGGATGCGGATGTCGCGGCAATACAAGAAGCCGTTATGGAAAAATTCAGGGTATTCGAGAAGCCGGAGGGCGTGGGTATTCCCGCAAAGTTAAACTTTTTTGAAGCAGTTAACCCTGGATAAGCTTACAAAAGACAGCCAGGAGACAGACACGTACATTTGGTGTAACACCCCACGTCAGTCTACAATTCCTTACGCGCCCTGAGCGCCGCCGTGATCGTCCCGTCATCCAGATAATCCAACTCTCCGCCGATGGGCACGCCTTGCGCCAGTGAGGTCAGGCGCACCTGGCCTTCCAGCTGATCCGCGATGTAATGGGCGGTGGTCTGGCCGTCGACGGTGGCGTTCAGGGCAAGGATCACTTCGGTGATCCCTTCGGCCAGGACCCGATCCCTGAGGCGGGGAATGCGCAGCTCGTCCGGGCCGACCCCGTCCAGTGCAGACAGCGTGCCACCCAGCACGTGATAGCGGCCCTTGAAGACCCCTGACCGCTCCATCGCCCAGAGGTCGGCGACGTCTTCGACCACGCAGAGTTCGCCGGTCGCTCGGGCCTCGCTATTGCATATGTCACAGATATCCGTGGTGCCCACATTGCCGCAATTCAGGCATTCGCGGGCGGTGACGGCCACTTGCTGCATGGCGTCTGACAGGGGCGTCAGCAGCAGAGCGCGTTTGCGGATCAGGTGCAGCACCGCGCGGCGGGCCGAGCGCGGGCCCAGCCCCGGCAGTTTGGCCATCAGATCGATCAGATTGTCGATTTCGCTGTTCGTTCCCATGGCCTGTCCTGCTTTGCACCGGAGGAAGCCTCCGGCGGGAGTATTTGGGAAAAGATGAAGCTCAGAACGGTAGCTTGATGTCTTTGGGCAGGCCCATGCTTTCGGTCAGCTTGCCCATCTCTTCCTGTGAACGTTCGGCAGCTTTGGCCTGAGCGTCTTTGATGGCGGCCAGGATCAGGTCTTCGACCACTTCCTTGTCGTCGCCGTTGAAGATGGACGGGTCGATGTCCAGCCCCTTGAGTTCACCCTTGGCTGTGGCCGTTGCCTTGACCAGCCCTGCACCGGATTCGCCGACAACCATCATGTTGTTCAGCTCTTCCTGCATTTCGGTCATCTTGGTTTGCAGGTCTTGTGCGGATTTCATCATCTTTGCCATGTCGCCCAGTCCGCCAAGCCCGCCGAGTCCTTTCAGCATCAGTCGTCTCCTGTGTTTCTGTTTGGTTCTAAATACGGACCGCAGGCAGGCGGCACAAGAGGTCTCCCGCCTGTCCAGATCAGAGCGTCGCCGGCCGATCATTTATGCGCCCGCATTCCCTCCCTCAGTTTCATCGTGAAAGGGGGTGAGTATGCCGGTTTCCTGAAACTTGGACCCACGGGCCTGGGGCTAATCCTCTTCGAAGGGGTCCCATTCATCTTCGACTTCGGGAAGGGCCTCGGTCTCAACCTTGGCGGCACGCTGTTCAGGTGTTTCGATCCGAATGATCTTTGCCTTGGGGAATTGCGTCAGCACGGCCTGAACCAGCGGGTGCTCTTCGGCCTCGGCTTTCAGGGCTATTTCGGCCCGGTCCCGCACTTCCGCGATGGTCGCCGCATCCCCGTCCGAGACAATGGAGACGGCCCACCGATTGCCAGTCCAGCGTTGCAGGGCAGAGCCCAATCGCGACGCCAGATCCGACGGTGCCTGAGGCGTCGGGGTGAATTCGATCCGGCCGGGCTGGTACGACACAAGGCGCATGCCGCTTTCCACCTCGACAAGCAGTTTCACATCGCGGTTTGTGCGGATCAGTTCCACCACATGTCCGAAGGTTGGATAGCGGGCCAGGGCCGTCTGGGCATCCTGCGCCAGCGCGGCAACCGGTGCGCCACCCGCGCCGCGCGGGGGCGATGCATAGGCAGGCGGCGGGGTCGCGTTGGATTGCGTTGCCACCGGGGCCTGCCGGGACATTGACATGCCCCCGCCCGGCCCGCCGGGTGGCGAAGGTGGGGCGTCTTGCAGCCGTTTGATCAGTTCTTCGGGGCTGGGCAAATCGGCGACATGTGTCAGTCGGATAACAGCCATTTCGGCGGCCATCATCGCGTTGGGCGCCGCAGAGACTTCCTCCAGCGCCTTCAGCAGCATCTGCCACATCCGGGTCAGAACCCGCATCGGCAAAGCCTCGGCCATGTGCTGGCCCCGTGTGCGTTCGTCGGGGGAAACCGTCGGGTCTTCGGCCGCGTCGGGTGTGATCTTTACGACGGACACCCAATGCGTGATTTCGGCCAGATCGCGCAGCACAGCCAGAGGGTCTGCGCCTTCCGCATATTGCCCGCTCAGTTCAGTAAGCGCTCCTGCCGCGTCACCGCGCAGGATCATGTCCATCAGGTCCAGAACACGACCTCGATCCGCTAGACCCAGCATCGCACGGACCTGATCTGCCGTCGTCTCACCGGCCCCGTGCGAGATTGCCTGATCGAGCAATGAGGTCGCGTCGCGGGCCGACCCTTCTGCAGCGCGGGTGATCAGCGCCAGTGCGTCGTCGGCAATCTGCGCGCCCTCGGCCCCGGCGATCTTGCGCAGCAGACCGATCATGTCTTCGGGCTCAATCCGGCGCAGGTCAAAGCGTTGACACCGCGACAGAACCGTGACTGGCACTTTGCGAATCTCGGTGGTCGCGAAGATGAACTTCACATGTGCGGGCGGTTCCTCGAGCGTCTTGAGCAGCGCGTTGAATGCGCTGGTCGAGAGCATGTGAACCTCGTCGATGATGTAGATCTTGTAGCGCGCGCTGGCTGCGCGATAGCGGACACTGTCGATGATCTCGCGGATATCGTTGACGCCGGTACGGCTGGCGGCATCCATTTCCATCACATCGACATGGCGGCCTTCCATGATCGCGATGCAATGCTCGCACTGACCGCAAGGCTCTGTTGTCGGCCCTCCGGTTCCATCCGGTCCGATACAGTTCATGCCCTTGGCGATGATCCGTGCCGTGGTGGTTTTACCCGTTCCGCGAATGCCGGTCATGACAAAGGCCTGCGCAATCCGGTCGGCTTCAAAAGCGTTTTTCAGGGTGCGCACCATGGCATCCTGACCCACCAGGTCGGCAAAGGTTTCCGGGCGGTATTTGCGGGCGAGAACCTGATAGGCGGGGCTGGGCGTGTCTGTCATGTCTACTCGCTCGGATTCGGTGCTTCGGCACAGCGTAGTGGCGGCGGCAGTCCGCGTCCACTGTGGGGCGTGATGATTTTTTGTTTCAGAAACGGGCTGGTTTCCAACTAAACTGGTCCAGCGGATTTAATGGCTCATTTCTTAAAGAGTACCTTGGGGGAGGACGCACTTCATGTCGCAGCTGGTCATTTTTGCTCTGCAGGTCGGAGGCGGAACGCTTGCCCTTACTTCAATGCCAGGGCGTGGCGGGGATTACGCCACCGATCTGGATACGATTGCGGCGTGGAAACCGGGCCTTGTGATTTCAATGACGACGGATGTCGAAATGCTTCAGGATGGCGCGCAGCACTTTGGCAGTGACATCCAAAGCCGGGCCAGCCGGTGGGTTCACCTGCCGATCGAAGATTTTGGAGCGCCAACGCAAGCGGTTCGGAAGGCCTGGCCAGAGGTCAGCGCCACCGCCCGACACGCACTGTCGGGCGGTGGCCGGGTCCTTGTACACTGCCGTGGGGGGTGCGGCAGGTCCGGGATGATTATTCTGCGACTGATGGTTGAATGCGGTGAACGCGCCAGCGACGCACTGGACCGCTTGCGGGCCGTGCGCCCCTGCGCTGTCGAAACCGATGCGCAGCTGGCCTGGGCGTCCCGGATCACCCCGGCACAGGTGGAAGTGGGATCAAGCTGAAAGCTGCTGTGGCGCGTAGCCGGTTTTTTGGGGGCGGATCGTTGAAACCTCGATCATGGCGCAAGGCAGGTTCGCGATGGTGCCCGAGGGCAGCGTGCTGAATGTAGGTCCAAAGATCAAATCAGCATAGGCATCCAGATCCCGAGTTGCCGTGTCAGGGTGTGTTCCACAGAAAATGCGAACGCTGTCGGATCGCGCTCTGATCGTTGCCATGCACCCTTCTGCGCAATGTGACAGCGCGCTGCTGCCTTCAAATTCGAAATCCTCGCTGGTGACCGAAACCGCCTGCGCCATGGCTTCCGAAATCGAGCGGGCCAGTCGCGCCAAAGCCGGGCAGGTTTTCCCTGTCCGCTGGCACACCGTTGCGCTGTATTCGTGTGATTTTGTCTTCCAGATCATCCTGCGCCCTCCGCGCGTGGTGGGCTGGAATATTGGGGCAGGTGGGACAGCATTTCGCCGTCAGGACCTGCCCGGACACCCCGCCCGAGTTTCGGTTTCAGTTCCGATGGCAGGTCTCCTGACTTGCGGGTCATTGCTCTGCCGACCTTCCCAGCCCATAGGCCAGTGGTATTTCGGCATTGCTTACCGCTTACAGTTGCGGGGGCAGTCGCGGACTTGGTTGATGTCTGTGTGACCAGACAAACCGCACCGTGTTCCCTTTTCATCCCGACCTCTTGTAGGGGCCGGAAACCATCACACAACCGCTAGCGTCTGATCGCGTTCCGAGTCAAGCCGATCTTTAGGCCGGACGTTTGGTCATGCTGGATGCGGATTATGTTCCGGCCTAGTGTCGTCGGCATTGAAGGCAGGCAAACCGATTGTTTCAGTGAAAGCCGGGATCATGTTGGATACGGAACAGACGGTGTTGATCGAAGATTTCAGCTTTCCGTCAGGGTCCGTGACCTTGTCGGCGCGGTTGTACCGGCCTGTGGGTGAGCCGGAAACCGTTGTTGTGCTGAACAGTGCTACAGGTGTGCCGCGTGACTATTATCGCCATTTTGCGCGATGGCTGGCTACCAAGCGGGGGATGGCTTGCCTGACCTATGACTATCGGGACTACGGGCTTTCGTTGGTCGGCCGCCTGAAAGACGCGCGTGCTACAATGGCGGATTGGGCATTGATCGATATGCCGGCGGCACGGGCCGAGATGCGCAGGCGGTTTCCAAAGGCGCAGCACTGGACCATCGGCCATTCGGTCGGTGCGATGCTGGGGCCGGTGCAGCCGGATATCAACCAGATTGACCGTATGATCTGTGTGTGTTCGGGGCTGGTGACTTTGAAAGATCACCCATGGCCCTATCGGGGGCTGGCGGGGCTGTTCTGGTATGGCCATGCACCGCTGATGGTGCGGGCGCTTGGCTATCTGCCTGGCAAAGCAATCGGGTTTGGCTCGGACCTGCCCGCCTCGGTCTACTGGCAATGGCGCAAATGGTGCACAGCTCCTCTTAGCTACGTTCCCGAGATCGGGCAGAATTTGCCTGATGCGCATTGGGGCAGTTCTGGAACAGCTGTGGATCTGTTCACGTTCGAAGACGACCAGATGGTTCCGCCCGAGGCGGTTTGGCGCCTTGCCGATCTGTATGGCCCCGGGGCCAGACGCCACCTTCTGAAGCCTGCCGAATTTGGGCTGCCGGAGATTGGTCACATAGGCGCATTTGCCCGGCGCAATGCAGCGGTCTGGCCGCGCCTGATCGCCTGATCAGACGCGACGCAGGTTTTCCATAACACCTTGCAGCTATGGCCGTTTGCGAAGCTTCTTGTCCTGCATGACACCGCGGACCA
Organism: Ruegeria sp. AD9; assembly: GCF_056542305.1. Lineage (NCBI taxonomy): Bacteria > Pseudomonadati > Pseudomonadota > Alphaproteobacteria > Rhodobacterales > Roseobacteraceae > Ruegeria > Ruegeria sp. AD9. The sequence continues at coordinate 47,970 of NZ_JBQFZP010000018.1, read as the reverse complement.
TCTTGCCGAACGCCTTGTCCCGCGCCCGCGATTGCGCAACGGTTTCCGAGTTTCGCTGATCTTCGCGCCGCAGCTTGCGCCAACGGTCCAGCCGCGCCGGATCAAGAACGCCCTTGCCTATTGCGTTCTGCACGGCACAGCCGGGCTCGGTCTCGTGCTGACAATCCGAAAAGCGGCAGCTTTGGCCAAGCTCTGTGATGTCCGAGAACACGTTGTCGATTCCGTCCTGAGCGTCCAACAAACGCAATGCGCGCATTCCCGGCGTGTCGATCAGCCAGCCACCGTTACCCATCCGGTGCAACGCGCGCACCGTTGTCGTGTGCCTGCCCCGTGCGTCGTCTTCGCGAATTCCAGACGTGGCGAGGTTTTGATCCGTCATGGCGTTGCTGAGCGTCGTTTTACCCACGCCCGACGACCCGACCAGCGCGCCGGTCTGGCCTTTGGGGCACCATGCCAGAACCTTTTCGATATCTGCCGGGTCTAGCGCATTGATCGCCAGTACCGACAAAAAAGGGTCCAGAGATTGCACTTGTCCCGAGAAACTGCCGGGGTCATCCGACTGGTCAACTTTCGTCAGGACAACGACCGGATAACATCCGGCCTGATGTGCCAGCGCCAGATAACGTTCCAGCCGGGGCAGGTTGAAATCGGCGTTGCACGAGCTGACGATGAACAACACATCGACATTGGCTGCTATCAGTTGTGTTGCGGCACCTGTACCGGCAGCCCTGCGTTGCAGCAGGCTGCGCCGGTCCAGAATGTGACGCACGCGGTTTTCGGCGTCGGCAAGGACCCAATCCCCAACGGCATATGAACCGGTCGGATTATCCGGTGTCAGCAAAGGGATATCACCATCCGGGCTCAGCCCGATCAGACGGTCCCGATGTACCGATGCGATACGAAAGGGCGTGTCAGAAGGAAAAACCGCATGCTGCGCGGCAAAGTAAGAGGACCATCCCAGGTCCGAAAGCGTATAAGACATTTATCTGCCTGTTTTCAGAAACAGCAATGCCAACGGATGGCAAGCGCGCATCCGCAGGTCGTGTGTTCAGGCAGTCCGGTGATTCCGGTAAATCAGAACCAGTCTGCCCGAAGGGTTTTCACTACAATCATAAAGCCCTCCTGTGGCTGTGGTTCACGAAGTGAGAGGTTGGACATCGACCCAAGCGGGGCTCGTTGTGGCTGCTTCCTTCCGGACCTGACCAGGTTGGCGAGGCGCTCGCCCGCGCCAACCTCTCGAGTCCGGATATAGGGAAGGCATCGGGAAAAGACAACCCGTCAGAGCGTCAGGCGAATGCGTTCAAATCCCCTGCCATCCGAGCCCAGCAGCACGGGATCGAACCTGCGTAACTCATCCAGATATTTCAGGGCGCCCGGACCTGTTCGAAGAATTGTCGCCACGCCCCGCTGCGGCATCAGCGAGAACGGGTAGGGCTGCTTGGCGATCGGATCGGGCGGAAGGTGCTGTGACAGGTAATCCCGCACAAGGTCCTTGATGCTCAACGGTGGCAGGCTGATCAGCTCTGTCGTTGTCGCATGCGGAAAATGCCCGCCTCCGCTGGCGCGGTAATTGTTCAGCGCCATAACGAATATCTGCTCCGGTCGAACGGGATGGCCTGCATATGTCAGATCACTGATCCGCCTGTGGTCTGGATGGATCATTTTCCCCTGCGCATCGTATCGCGGCGGCTGTGTGGGGTCGATCTGATAAGACAGTCCAAACACGATGTCGAAATTGTACCCGGCCCGTTCAGGGTTGATCAGTTCGGGTTCGGAACCAGACTTTAACTGGTTGAATACGCTGGCTGACATCTCCAACCAGTCCAGCAGATGCGCACCGCTGATCCGGATTGCACGCAGCTCGTTTGGAAACACGTGCAGGTCCGCGACATGGCGTAGACATAGCTCTCCGGCGGGTACCTCGGTGTAATGGCGCGGGCCTGAGCGCCCGCCGGATTTGGCAGGCGAAACAACCGACAAAACCGGCAGATCCGCCAGGTTGGTTCCCTGCAAAAGCGGGCGCAGTGCGGCGGCTTGCGCTGCAGCTACAAGGGTCAGCCCGCGATCCGGCGCACAGCAACTGAAATAGCTGTGCAATGTATCCGGGATATGTGCCACTGGTGCCGCAACGGATTGACGGGTCATACGATGCGCCACCTCACACAGGACCGCAATTTCACTGTCATCCCCGACGGCTGTGCCGTTGCTGATAACCGGACGCAGTTCGACGCGGCTATCCCGGATTTGCACTTTGCCGTCCGGCCCGGCGGTCACGGCCAAATCGATAACCCCCAGGTAAGAGCCCGCTGATCCCGGCATGACAACGGGCGTCCCATGTACCAGCCCCGTCAGGTGATCGACCATCGGGGTATTGGCGTGACCCTCTCCTGGAAGTGTCAGGTGAGTGTGCCCGGCCACAATGGCATCGATGCCTTTGATCGCGGCTAAGGGTAGCACGGCGTTTTCCATCCCCGCCACCGGTCCGCTGCCCCCAAGGCCGGAATGAGCAAGCGCCACGATGATATCACACCCCTCGTCGCGCAATGTCTGCGTCAGGGACTTTGCCGCAAGCAGGATATCTTCGACGACGATATCGTCATCCAGATTATGTGCCTCCCAACAGGCCGTTTGCGGCGGAAGAACCGAGAAGATGCCGATGCGAACAGGAATGTCTTTACCGTTCAAAGACACAGTGCGGTTCAGAACGATATGCCGCTGCCAGGGCTGAGGTCCGCGCGTGCGATACAGGTTGCTGCAAATAACCGGGCAGGGGGCTTGCGTCAGGATGTTGTCCAATGTCGCCAGCCCGAACCCGAAATCATGGTTGCCCAGCCCGATCGCGTCATAATCCAGGGCTTCGAACGCCGTCATCATCGGATGGGCAGTGCCACTTTTTGCTGCCCAATCGCCCATTGGGGTTCCCTGCAACGAATCCCCGTTGTCAAACATCAGCACCAGCGCGTCCTTGGCCTCTTGCCGGGCTGCGCGGATCAGGCTGGCGGTGCGTGTCAATCCAATCGTCTGGTCTGGCGTGTCAGTGTAATAGTCAAAACCGGTCAGGTTCATATGCAGGTCGGTTGTGGCCAGAATGCGAATTTTCCCACTGTCACCAATGGGCTGTACCTGCGTCGAGGAGGGGATCTTCACTTTGAGTATTCTGCTATTGAATGTGTGTATTGATTAAATCCATCAAAATTCACTCTAGATGATTTTTCCGAGGCCACCATGCGGCTTTTCAGCGGCAGGGTGGTGGATTTTCTATCCCTGAATAGCCATTGCAACACAGGTCGAGACGTGGCAGCCCTGTGCGCAAGACCAAAAGGAAATCCAATGAAAAACGCAGAGCAGGTAACCTTCGGGGGTTCGGGCCTTGATCGGGCGGCGCAGTATCGCGGAGATGCGGACAAGCTGGCCAAGGCGATGCACAACCCGGCCGCCCGCTGTGTCTTGCTGTGGCGTGGAAAACTGCTGGTACAGGGTGAGGGGCTGGACCAGCTTGCCATGATCCCGATGACGCATCCGCTGATCAGCAGTGGTCCCGGTGGCGTCATTGAATCCCCGGTGTTTTTGGGTCTGAGCGCTGACAGCGCCCCCGTGTTTGCCGTTGATATTTCCGCATGGGCAGCCGAGGGGCTGGATCTGACCAGTCTGGGCGCCTTCGTGGACAAGTCCGAACAACAACACCCGGATTTACCGCAAGGCCACGTGTTTGCCGAACTGCGCCGGATCATGACACGGCTGTCGGCACGCGACGCGGAACTGGCGGCAACGTCAAAGGCAATAATCGGCTGGCATGAAACACATCGCTATTGCGCCCGATGCGGTGCCGCCAGCGAGGTGTCGCAGGGGGGATGGCAGCGCAGCTGCCCGTCCTGTGGCGGGCAGCACTTTCCACGCACCGATCCGGTTGTGATCATGTTGATCACGCATGGTGACAGCGTGCTGATGGGCCGGTCTCCTGGCTGGCCTGACGGGATGTTCTCCTTGCTGGCGGGATTTGTTGAGCCCGGCGAAACGCTTGAGGCAGCAGTGCGCCGCGAAGTGATGGAAGAGGCGGGCGTGCCGGTGGGTGCGGTTTCGTACCTGTCCAGTCAGCCCTGGCCGTTTCCGGCCTCATTGATGTTTGGGTGTGCAGGTGAGGCACTGTCGCGCGACATCGTGATCGACCCGGTCGAAATAGAAGAGGCGATGTGGGTCAGCAAATCCGAAATGATGCAGGCCTTTGCAGGCGATCATCCTAGGTTATTGCCAGCGCGCAAGGGGGCTATAGCTCATTTTCTTCTACAGAACTGGCTTGCAGATACTCTGGACTGAGGAAACATTGGCTCAGCAATTACGACAGCAAAGGTCATTATGCAGTTTTCAGCGCGCGAAGATATCGAGGCCCCCATCCAATCGGTATTCGACATGGTGTCGGATTTCGAACGGTTCGAGCGTATGGCAATGCGCCGCGGCATCGATGTGCGCCGTTTGGGCGGTGGCGCAGCGGTGACTGCCGGAACCGAGTGGAATACGGAGTTCAAACTGCGCGGAAAGCCGCGTCAGATGTCAGTGGTTATGACTGATTTCGACAGGCCTTCGCAAATGCGATTTGACGCTGCCAGCAAGGGCATTACCGGGTTCACGACCGTGGATTTTCTGGCCCTGTCCCCGCGCCGGACACGCCTGAGCATCGAGATGTCCCTGGCCGCCAAGTCCCTGCCGGCACGGTTGCTGTTGCAATCCATGAAGCTGGGACAGTCGAGGTTTCGCAAACAGTTCCAGGTGCGTCTCAGCGAATTCGCACGCGAGTTGGAGCAGAGGCACCTGCATGGCGGCTGAGACACAAGATCGCACTGCAGGTGTGAAGGGATCGGACCACCTGAGTTTCAAACCCGCATCCGAAAGCGATGCCGAAGGGGTCGCTGGCGTTCTTCACGATCTGGTCTTGGCTGGCAAGCGGCGCAAAGCCCACGATTTCGATTTTGCCCTAAGGCACTATATTCGCCACCCGGATCAATTACGATGTACAATCGCCACGGACCCGAAAGGTCACGTGCTCGGGTTCCAATCCCTGAAATATGCGGTCGAAAACAACCCCTACGGCGTGTCAGTGGGGTGGGGCGTGATTGGAACCCATATCCGACCATCAGCCGCCCGGCTCGGGATCGGGCGCGCACTTTTCGCGCACACTCTGGACGCGGCCCTAGCGCAGGGTCTCCCTGCTATCGATGCAACAATTGGCGCAGGCAATACTGAAGGTCTGGCCTATTACGAAGCCATGGGTTTCCGGACGTACCGCACACAAGATGGGTCTGTGTCAAAGGTCTACCGGATTAACCGCTAGAGAGCGACGATTCCAGGCGCAGCGGCGCGAAGAGTGAACAGGCCACCGGCATTGCCAAACAGCTTCGAAAAAACGGGCAACAACGAAACAAGCCCAAAGGAATGCCATGGCGAACCGTGATTATCCGCGCGGATGTGCTGCCGGATAGACGCCCAGAACCTCGACATTGGTCGTGAAATGCTCAAGCTCGTCCATGGCCAGCTGCACGTTGCGGTCTTCGGGATGCCCGACAATATCCGCGTAAAACTGCGTCGCGGTAAAGGAGCCGTCGACCATATAGCTTTCCAGCTTGGTCATGTTGATCCCATTGGTGGCAAACCCGCCCATCGCTTTGTAAAGCGCGGCGGGGATGTTGCGGACCTGAAACACAAAGCTGGTGATCATCCCATGATCGCCCCGGCGGGACAAATCCGTTTCGCGCGACATGACAAGAAAGCGGGTCGTGTTGTCGTCATTATCCTCGATATGGCGGGCCAGAACGTTCAGGTTATAGATCTCAGCGGCCAGCTCGCTGGCCAGCGCGGCTGAATGCGGATTGCCTTCCTCAGCCACTTCGCGGGCGGCGCGGGCGTTATCGGGGCTGACGCGGCCGCGAATGCCGTGTTCCTTCAGAAAGCCCGCGCATTGCGGCAGCAGTACCAGATGCGAATGCGCCTCGGTGATGTCTTCCAGTTTTGCACCCGGCACGGCAAGAAGGTTGATATGAACCCGGACAAAGGCCTCATCGATGATATGCAGCCCGCTGTGGGGTAACAGCCGGTGAATATCGGCCACCCGTCCATAGGTCGTGTTCTCGACCGGAAGCATTGCCAGATCCGCAGCACCCGAGCGGACCGATTCGATCACATCCTCGAAAGTGCGGCAGGGCAGGGCTTCCATATCGGGCCGAGCGTTGCGGCAGGCCTCGTGACTGTAGGCGCCAGGTTCCCCCTGAAAGGCAATGCGATTGGTCATTTGGTCGATTCCATGCAACAAGTTCGCGATTTGGTCGTTTCGTCGCGGTGTCTATACCTTGCCTCTCGCAAGGGGAAGCCTTAGACAGCTGCCCAGACAGCTGAAATGGACTCGCGATCAATGTTCGACACGATGACAGTAACCAAGGCCGCCGCAGGCCTGTTCGGCACATTCCTGGTGCTGCTTCTGGCCAAGTGGGGGGCAGATGTCCTCTATTCTTCCGGTGGCCATGGCTCGGCTGAGGCCGCCTACATTATCGAAACCGAAAGCTCGGGCGAAAGCGCCGACGGTGAAGAAGTGGTCTTTGAAGACCTGCTGGCCGCCGCAGACATCGAGAGCGGCGCAAAAGTGTTCCGCAAATGCACCGCGTGCCACAAGCTGGAAGACGGCGCAAACGGCACCGGCCCCTACCTGTACGGTGTGGTTAATCGCCCGGTCGCCTCGGCCAACGGTTTCACCGGGTACTCGGCCGGTATGCAGGCGCATGGCGGCAACTGGACACCCGAAGCGCTGGATGCCTTCCTGACCAAGCCCGGCAATTATATCTCGGGCACATCGATGAGCTTTGCCGGCCTGAAAAAGCCGCAGGATCGCGCCGACGTGATTGCCTATCTGCAGACAATCGGCAACTGATTGCCTGAGCGATCAGAACCATTCAAAGCCGCTGCCGCAACGCAGCGGCTTTTTTGTCTGAAGAAACCTTCACAAAGTGCTCACGCATTCTAAACTTGTATCTGCACGTGCTGGCACTTTAGCTAGCGGTTACGACATTGACGGTGACAATGACCGAGAGGATGAGCCACATGAAATCCCTGATGCCTGCTGCACGTGATCTCGAGGTAAGGCCATGGGTTGGCATATTGGGGCTCTGTGCCGCGCTGATTGCTCCGCATACAGCCCAGGCGCTGGATGAGGGTGTCACCCGCAGCCACGGGTATTCGTATTTCGGAAATCTGGATTACCCGGCGGACTATGCGCATCTGAATTATGTGAATCCCGACGCCCCCAAAGGCGGCGAGCTTTCGCTGGCAGCTTCGGGAACGTTCGATTCCCTCAACCCCTATTCGCGAAAGGGGCGTGCCGGTGCGCTGACCACATTGCAATATGACCGTCTGTTTGAAAGTGCCGAAGACAGTGTCGGGCAGTATTACGGCGTAGTTGCGGAAAGTCTGGAATATGACGAAGGGCGCAATTACGTCATTTTCCATTTGCGCCCCGAAGCAACTTTTTGGGATGGCACGCCTGTCACGGCGGAAGATGTTGTCTACAGCCACCGTTTGTTCATCGAACAGGGCCTGCCATCTTACGCGCAGGCCGTTGGCCGTATGGTGACAGGAGCCGAGGCGTTGGATGACCATACCGTAAAATTTACATTCAATCCCGAAGTCACTCGCCGCAGCCTGATCGAAACCGTCGGCTCAACTCCTGTTTTCTCAAAAGCATGGTTCGAGGCAGATGAGACACGGCGCCTGGATGAACCACGGCTGGAAGTGGCGGTGGGCTCTGGCCCCTACAAGCTCGACAGCTACGACATCAATCGCCGCATCGTTTACAAACGCCGGGACGATTATTGGGGCAAGGACCTGCCTTTCAATGTCGGACGCAACAACTTCGATACAATTCGGGTCGAGTATTTCGCCGATCAGACGGCAGCGTTCGAAGGTTTCAAGGCGGGTGAATATACATTTCGGATTGAAAGTGATCCCAAGCTTTGGGCGACCGGGTATGATTTCCCGAAGCTGGATGAAGGCACCGTTATTCGGGATGAGATCGCAGATGGCAGCCCGCCGACACCTTCGGGCTTTGTCTTCAACCTTGGAAAACCGCAATTCGCCGACAAGAATGTCCGCAAGGGCCTGGCCTTGGCCTTCAATTTCGAATGGACGAACGAGTCATTGTTGTTCGGCCTGAACACGCCGCGGAATTCTTTCACGCAAGGAACCCCGATCGAGGCGCAAGGCCTGCCCGAAGGGGCTGAGCTGGCGTTCCTGCAGGCGTTGGGCGACGTCGTTCCCGAAGATGTCCTGACGGAACCCGCTGTAGTGGCGCACGAATCAAACCCTGCACGCCTGAATGACCGACAAAACCTGCGCAAAGCTGCCAGGTTATTGGACGAGGCAGGCTGGACCGTCGGCGAAGGCAATATCCGCCGCAATACCGAAGGGCAGACTTTGAAGGTGAATATTCCATATCCTTCAAACCTGCCGACCTCGACCGCAACGATGATCGAAACCTATGTCCAAAACCTGCAATCCATCGGGGTGGATGCCTCGACCGAGAAAGTTGACCCGGCGCAATACACGTTGCGCAGCCGCGAGCGGGATTATGACATGGTCTATTCCACGCGCTACGGGTCGTTTTTGTCTACCGGGGGCGGTCTGAGCCAGATGTACGGATCGGAAGAAGCGGCTTTTAGCCTGTTCAATCCGGCAGGTCTGGCCAGCCCCTTGGTCGACGCGATCATCGAGGCGTCCTTTGAAACTGACAATCAGGCCGATCAGGACACGGCGTTAATGGCTTTGGATCGCGCCTTGCGGTACGAGTTTTTCGTAATCCCCGTGGGGTACATCGCAGAATACTGGACAGCATATTACGATATGTACGAATACCCGGAAAACCTGCCGCCCTATTCGCTGGGTTATCTGGATTTGTGGTGGATCAATCCGGAAAAACAGGCTGCGTTGAAAGCGAAAGGCGCGCTGCGATAACATGGGCGCCTATATACTAAGACGCTTATTGCTGATCATTCCGACCCTTCTGGGTATCATGATCGTCAACTTCACGCTGGTCCAGTTCGTACCTGGCGGGCCGGTCGAACAGATCATCGCGCAAATCGAGGGTCAGGGTGACGTGTTCGCCGGGTTCGCCGGTGGGGGCGATGCCGGAGCGGGTTCCGAACCGGCGGGCGGTGTCTTCGACGACAAATATGTCGGCGCACGCGGCCTTCCGCCCGAGTTTATTGCCGAACTTGAAAAAGAATTCGGCTTCGACAAGCCCCCGCTTGAACGGTTCGTGATCATGATGGGCAACTATCTGACGTTTGATTTCGGCGAGAGTTATTTCCGCTCGATCAGTGTGATCGACCTGGTGCTGGAAAAGATGCCGGTCTCGATCTCGCTGGGGCTGTGGTCGACCCTGATTGCCTATCTGGTCTCGATCCCGCTGGGTATTCGAAAGGCGGTCAAGGATGGATCGCAATTCGATACCTGGACAAGCGGGGCGATTATTGTGGCCTATGCCATTCCGGGCTTTCTGTTTGCGATCCTGCTGCTGGTGCTTTTTGCTGGCGGGTCATACTGGCAAATCTTCCCGCTGCGCGGCCTGACGTCGGACAATTGGGATAGCCTGAGTTTCTTTGGCAAGATGACGGATTATTTCTGGCACATAGCACTGCCGACGATTGCGCTGACAATCTCGGCCTTTGCGACACTGACCCTGCTGACCAAGAACTCGTTTCTGGATGAGATCAAGAAACAATATGTCATGACCGCCCGTGCCAAAGGGCTGAGCGAGCGCAAGGTTCTCTATGGTCATGTCTTCCGCAACGCGATGCTGATCGTGATTGCAGGGTTCCCGGCCGTGTTCATCGGGGTGTTTTTTGGCGGGTCGATCATCATCGAGACGATCTTCTCGCTGGATGGTCTGGGCCGATTGGGGTTCGAGGCCGCCGTGGCCCGCGATTACCCGGTGATCTTCGGCACGCTGTTCATCTTCGGTCTGATGGGGCTGGTCGTTGGCATCATCAGCGACCTGATGTATGTGCTGGTCGACCCGCGCATCGATTTCGAAAAGCGGGAGGGGTAAATGGCTTTGTCCCCGCTAAACCAGCGCCGCTGGAGCAACTTCCGCCGCAACAGACGGGCCTTCTGGTCGCTGATCATCTTCGCGGTATTGTTCGGCCTGTCGTTGTTTGCCGAGTTCATCGCCAACGACAAACCCATCCTTGTAAAGTATCGGGGAGAGTACTTTACGCCGGTTTTCAACTTCTATGCCGAAACCGAATTTGGCGGTGATTTCCAGACCGAAGCGATCTATCGCGACCCCGAGGTTCAGTGCCTGATCGACAGCGGTGGATTGGAAGACTGTTTCGATGATCCCGAAGGCATCATCGAACAGATCGACGCCGGTACATTCCAGGCCGAGGGTTTTGAACGCGGCTGGTCGCTCTGGCCGTTGATCCCTTATTCCTTCAATACCTCGGTGGACCGGCCCGGCGCGGCGCCCCTGCCGCCCAACGGCCAGAACCTGCTGGGTACCGATGATACCAAGCGCGATGTGCTGGCCCGCGTGATTTACGGCTTTCGCCTTTCGATCCTGTTCACGCTGCTTGTGACGGGCGCGGCAAGCCTTATCGGGATTTTCGCGGGCGCCATCCAAGGGTTCTTTGGTGGGTGGCTGGACCTGATCTTTCAGCGGATCATCGAGATCTGGTCCGCAACCCCGTCGCTTTATGTCATCATCATCATGTTTGCGGTGCTGGGGCGAAGTTTCTGGTTGCTGGTCGCGCTGATGATCCTGTTCAGCTGGACCGGGCTGGTTGGCGTGGTGCGCGCCGAGTTCCTGCGGGCGCGGAACCTTGAATATGTGCGCGCCGCGCGGGCGCTGGGCGTGGGCAACATGACGATCATGTTCCGCCATATGCTGCCCAATGCGATGGTGGCCACGCTGACCTTCATGCCGTTCATCGTCACCGGAACCATCGGCGGGCTGGCTTCGCTGGATTATCTGGGCTTTGGCCTGCCATCCTCGGCCCCCTCGCTGGGAGAGCTGACCTTGCAGGCCAAACAGAACCTGCAGGCCCCATGGCTGGCCTTCACCGCCTTCTTCACCTTTGCCATCATGCTGTCGCTGCTGGTCTTCATCTTTGAAGGCGTGCGGGATGCGTTCGATCCCAGAAAGACCTTCTCATGAGCTTGCTGGATGTGAAAAACCTCAAGGTCTCGTTCCGTCAGGATGGGCAGGTCAACGCGGCCGTCAAAGGCGTGTCCTTCACTGTGGACCGCGGGGAAACCGTCGCGCTGGTGGGCGAATCCGGATCGGGCAAATCGGTCACCGCGCTCAGCACCGTATCTTTGCTTGGCGACAGCGCGTTGGTCGAAGGCTCGGTCACCTATGATGGGCAAGAGATGATTGGCGCCTCGGAACAGCATCTGATGGATGTGCGGGGCAATGACATCAGCTTTATCTTTCAGGAGCCGATGACCTCGCTGAACCCGTTGCACACGATCCAGAAACAGATGGCTGAATCGCTGGCCCTGCATCAGGGTGTAGCGGGCGATGTGGCGCGGGACAGGATTGTCGAATTGCTGACCAAGGTCGGTATCCGCGACCCTCAAGACCGGCTGGACAGCTATCCGCATCAGTTGTCGGGCGGTCAGCGGCAGCGGGTGATGATCGCCATGGCCCTTGCCAACAAGCCGGACATCCTGATCGCGGATGAGCCGACAACGGCACTGGATGTGACCATTCAGGCGCAGATCCTCGAACTGCTGGCTGAATTGCAGAAATCGGAAAACATGGGGATGCTGTTTATCACCCATGATCTGGGCATCGTGCGCCGCATTGCTGACCGGGTCTGTGTGATGAAAGACGGCGAGATTGTCGAAACCGGCGTGACGACCGAGATTTTCGAAAACCCGCAGCACCCCTATACCCGCAAACTTCTGGCGGCAGAACCGTCGGGTCAGCCTGAACCCGTTGCCACGGATGCGGAAGAGGTCGCACGCACCGACCACCTCAAGGTCTGGTTCCCGATCCAGCGCGGGTTTCTGAAGCGTACGGTTGGATATGTGAAAGCGGTGAACGACGCGACCCTCAGTGTGCGCGCGGGTGAGACGTTGGGGATTGTTGGTGAAAGCGGGTCGGGCAAGACCACACTGGCACTGGCCATGATGCGGCTGATCGCGTCCGAGGGTGGCATCACCTTTCGCGATCAGGACGTGCGCAAATGGTCCACGCGGGAACTGCGGCGGTTGCGCAAGGACATGCAGATTGTGTTTCAGGACCCGTTTGGCAGCCTCAGCCCACGAATGACCTGCCAGCAGATCATTGCAGAAGGTCTGGCCATTCACAACGTCGACCCGGACCGCGCACCGCGTGAACTTGTGGCCGAGGTGATGACCGAAGTGGGGCTTGATCCGGCGACGATGGATCGATACCCGCACGAGTTTTCCGGCGGTCAGCGTCAGCGCATCGCCATTGCCCGCGCGATGGTTCTGCGGCCCAAACTGCTGGTTCTGGACGAGCCGACCAGCGCGCTGGATATGACCGTTCAGGTTCAGATCGTCGATCTGCTGCGCAATCTGCAACAGAAATACGGGCTGGCCTATCTGTTCATCAGCCATGACCTGAAAGTGGTCCGTGCCATGTCGCACAACGTGATCGTCATGCGAAACGGCGATGTGGTCGAAATGGGCGCGGCAGAGGATTTGTTCGAAAACGCCCAGACCGACTATACCCGCGAATTGATCGCAGCGGCGGGCTGAGAACAGCCCGCCCGGTGTCGCGAGTCAGGCGCTGGCTTTTTCTCGCGCCGATGACTGGGGCACAGGCCCGCGCAGTTCTTCATAGTGATCAAAGCTCAGCTTGACCCACCCAGTTCCACGTGTGGCACTGGCAAGGGTGCGGTGCAGCTCGTCCTCGGCAACGGCGGGCAACTGGGCGTTGAATATCTCCCAGCCCGTTGCATTCGGGTTGCCCTCAAATCCCAGAACCTGCCCCTGAAGGGTGCTGATCGTTGGTACGAGATCGCCCACAAAGGCCGAGGGTAAGTGTATCTCGGCGCTCAGGATCGGTTGCAGGACCACAGGTTTGGCTTGCGGCAATGCCTCGCGCACGGCGTTCTTGCCTGCGGTCCGGAAGGCATAATCCGAACTGTCCACATTGTGGTGTTTGCCATCGCTCAGGGTCACTTTGACATCAACTACGGGAAAGCCTTCGGGGCCTTGTTCCAATGCGTCCTTGGCTCCGTGTTCCACAGACGGGATGTAGTTCTTGGGAACGGCGCCGCCCTTGACCACCTCATCGAACTGGAACCCCGATCCGCGCGGCAATGGCGCGACCGATATTACCACATCCGCGAATTGCCCCGCGCCGCCGGATTGCTTGCGATGGCGATGGCGATGCTCAACCGTTGCGCGGATGGTTTCGCGATAGGCGGTTTCCACCTGTTCCGCCTCGATCTCGATCCCGAAATCCTCTGCCAGCTTGGCGGTCACGCGGCGCATATGTTGCGGACCTTGCGAGCCCAGAATCGAATGGCCGCTCATCTCATCCTGTTGCAGATGCAGGCCCGGATCGATTTCGGCCAGACGGCTCAGGGCGTTTGACAGGCGCACATCGTCCCGCTCATGCGCGGGCGAGACGACTTGACGATGCGCAACCGGATGAGAAGACGCCCATTCCGGCAACTCTGTCGCGGAGGAACTGTCATAAATGTATCCGGGGTTGAGGTGATCGGATTTGACCGCCAGTCCGATCTGCCCGGCCTCCAGCGCGGCGATCTGGGTCTTGGCGTCCAGTGTTGTCAGGTTGCCGACCGTTTCACCGCCCAACGCCTCATGGGCTTTTACCCCGTCCCCAAGGCCGCGCAGAACGATGATCTTTCCGATATGCTTTTTGACATCCGCAAAGCCCGCGATGGCACGGGCGTTTTCGGCGGCCTCGTCTCGTCCGGCGGCGATATCAAACTCGGGGGCCTCATGACGCAGCGCTTTCATCAGGCGCGTCAGCCCGTTGCCGTGGCTTGCGGCGCCCAGACAGGCTGGGATCAACTGATGATTCTGCAAAACCTGCGCGGCCAGCTCATAAACCTCATCGCTTGGGGGCTGTTTGTCTTCAATCAACTGTTCCAGCAGGTGGTCATCGAAATCGGAAAGTGTCTCAAGCAACTCGGTCCGGGCTTCCTGCTCGCGATCCTCGACAGATTTGGGCAGCTCTATCAGGGCCGACGGCTGGCCCTCCTGATATTTCCACGCCCGTTCCGAGATCAGATCGACCGCGCCGATGATCGTGTCCCCCTCACGGATCGGAACCTGACGCAGGGCGATGTGGTGCGTGCAGTAGGTTTGCAGCGCCGCGATGATGTCGCGGATGCGGCCATTGGGGTTGTCCATGCGGTTGATGAAAAGAAAACAGGGAATGCCTGCCTCTTCCACCAGCCGAAGATACGGCGCACACAGCACGGCGGCATTTGGATCGGGCGGTACCACGATAACGGCAGCATCCGAGATCGCCATGGCTGGGCCGACATACGCGAGGGAATCGCCACCCCCATCCACGTCGATCGCGCACCAGGGCTCGTCCAGGTAAGAAAAACCGTGCAAGTGCACGGTTCCGGAAACATCGAATGTGGTCGGGCGCCCGTCGAGGCGGCTGATGGCCTCGACCAGGGTAGATTTGCCCGACTGGCTGGGCCCGAGGACGGTGAATACGCGCATGAGTGTTGTCCCTCTTTCAGGTTGCAGAATGGCTGCACGAAAAGGGCCGTCCGACGCAGTCGCGTCAGCTAGGACTGTCTGTAATTTGCCCGCCTCAGGCCGCAGGGCGAAACATCACCCCACAGCTTGAGTGTGGAAAAAACCGCAGGCGTGCGTCAAGCCCCCGATGTGTTTTGTACTCAACGGGCTGAATGTTGCCCGAAAAAAAGGTCAGATCGCCGAGCTGTGCCCGGCTTTGCTGAGGTCGTATGCGTCGAAGCTGCGGGCAACCATCCGGGTCAGCGCCCTCGCCTCGGGGGGGATGAACAGCCCTTCCTCGCTGATTTGCAGCAGCCCGTCGAATGAGGCGTTGGCGGCACGATACATCTCATTCAGCGCTGCGGCCGAGATATCGTGATCGCGCAGGATTTCAGCCGAATCGATCCGGAAATCGCACATCAGCGCTTCGATCAGACGGGCGCGCAGAATATCCTGACCTTTGAACAGGTGCCCGCGGGATGTCGAAAACTGCCCGTTGCGGATGGCTTTTGTATGGGCGGATGTGGCCGGGGCGTTCTGCGCATAGCCTTGTGGAAAGCGCGAGATCGAGCTGGCCCCGACACCGATCAACACATCGGCCTGATCGTCGGTATAACCCTGGAAGTTCCGCTTCAGACGACCCGTGCGCAGGGCCTGGGTCAGCCCGTCATCCTGCGTGGCAAAATGGTCGATGCCAATCTCGGCGTAGTTGTCCCACAGGAACAGGCGGCGGGCGGTGTCGAACAGTTCCAGCCGTTGTTCGGGCGTTGGCAGTGCGTCCGACGGGATCAGCTGCTGCCGTTTGGCCATCCACGGCACATGGGCGTACCCATAAAGCGCCACGCGGTCCGGGCTGAGCGACAGAAGCTTCTGCACGCTTTCCGTCATCCGGGCCTTCGTCTGGTGTGGCAGCCCGTAAAGGATATCCGCGTTCAGGCTGGCAATGCCACGTGCGCGGATCATGTCGATCGCGTCGCGCGTGGTATCGTAGCTTTGAATGCGGCCAATGGTTTTCTGGATTTCATCGTCGAAATCCTGCACTCCAATCGAGGCGCGGTTCATGCCTGCCTCTGCCAGCGCATCCAGACGCGCCTCGTCAATCTCGTTCGGATCGATTTCAACCGAAAATTCGGCATCCGGCCCCATGGGGACGATCCCCAGAATGTGCTGTGCCAGATCGCGCATCAGCTGGGCGTTCAGCAACGTTGGCGTACCGCCGCCCCAGTGCAGGCGCGACAGCACCACGCCCGCGGGCAGGCGCGCCGCCAGCAGGTCCAGCTCGGCTTTCAGAACATCCACATATGCAATCACCGGATTGTCGGTTTGTGTGCCTTGCGTCCTGCAGGCGCAGAACCAGCACAGCCTGCGGCAGAACGGGACGTGGATATAAAGGGATATGGCGCTGCCGGGCTCGATTCCCGAAATCCAGTCGCCAAACATGTCCGCCCCCACGTCATTGTTGAAATGGGGCGCTGTGGGATAGCTTGTGTAACGCGGTACTTTCGCGTCAAAAAGTCCAAGCTTTGCCAATTGTGGTTTCACTATCATGACGATACCCTTAGGGGGCAGGCGACTTAGGTGCTTTGACGGAGATCAAGTGGAAACGCAGATGACAATAAAAGCACAGTTCGATCATTCAAATTGCGCAGACTGCCCGATACGACATCGCGCGGTCTGCGCCCGCTGTGACGCTGACGAGCTGGAAGCGCTTGATGCCATTAAGTATTACCGCAGTTTCGAAGCGGGTCAGACCATCATCTGGTCGGGCGACCAGATGAATTTTGTCGGTTCAGTCGTCGCGGGAATCGCGTCGCTGACACAAACGATGGAAGACGGGCGCACCCAGATGGTTGGTCTTCTCTTGCCCAGCGATTTCGTCGGTCGCCCGGGGCGCGACATTGCGCCTTACGATGTGCAGGCGACAACGGATGTCGTGATGTGCTGTTTCCGCAAGAAACCATTTGAAGAGCTGATGAACGAAACGCCACACATCGCGCATCGCCTGCTACAGATGACGTTGGACGAGCTTGATGCTGCCCGTGAATGGATGCTGGTTCTGGGTCGCAAGACAGCGCGCGAAAAAATCGCCAGCCTGATATCGATCATTGCCCGCCGGGATGCGTCCATTGGTCAAAAGGGCCTGTCGGGACCGATCGTGTTCGATCTGCCCCTGACCCGAGAGGCCATGGCGGATTATCTGGGACTTACGCTTGAGACGGTCAGCCGCCAGATCTCAGCTCTGAAAAAGGACGGTTTGATCTTGCTGGAAGGCAAACGTCACGTGACCATCCCCGATCTTGGCCGGCTCATGGAAGAAGCAGGCGACGATTCCGATGGCGGGTTTCTGGTCTGACCGGTCTTTCGCTCGGCAGAACTCGCTTACCGCGACCATCCGGTCGGTTCACGAACTAACATAGGAGTGTGGCATGGGGTTCAGCAGTCTGTTGGCAATGCTGTTCATTGGCGCAATCGCCGGATGGCTGTCGGGAAAGATCATGGAGGGCCGTGGGTTCGGCCTGATCGGCAACATTATCGTCGGCATCGTCGGTGCGTTCCTATCGGGCATGATCTTTCCGGCGCTAGGATTTTCTGTTGGCGGGGGCCTGTTGTCGTCGATCCTTTTCGCAACAATTGGGGCCGTGATCCTGTTGTTCCTGATCGGCCTCATTCGTCGGGGGTGAAAAAAGCCGCCTGTCGAGGCGGCTTTTTGCTTGTTTAGGTCAGTGCGCCAGGAACACCGGAACCGAGGATTGTTCCAGCATGTTCCGGGTCGCCCCGCCCAGAATGGCTTCGCGAAAGCGGGAGTGGCCATAAGCGCCCATCACAATCATGTCCGATTCGGTATCCGTCGCGTGGCGATTAAGGATATCCGAGACGCGGGTCATGGTCTTGCTGAGCACATCGATCTCGCATTTGACACCATGACGGGCCAGCATCTGGGACAGCATCCCACCCGGGTCCGACCGGTCTGGCCCATGCTGTGGTGGGTCAATAACCACAATACGGACGATCTCGGCCCGTTTGAGGAAGGGCAGGGCCCGCCGGATGGCGCACATGGCCTCGACGCTTTCGTTCCAGGCGATCATGATGTTGCCCGGCGCTTTCAACGGCGCGCCGCTGTCGGGAACCACAAGAACAGGGCAATGTCCTTCGAACATGGCCGCTTCGATAATGGGCTCGGCCTCGGCCCCCCGACCTTCACCATACGGATGTGGCAGGATCACAAGGTCGGAAAACCGGGCCCGGTGCGCGACGTGGCGCCCGATATCGGCAATTTGTGCAACGCCGTGTTCGGCGGACCAACGCACGCCGGATTTGCCGAGATAGTCATTGGCAAAGGCCAGCAAATCCTGTGCCTCGGCATTGGCCCGGTTCAGCGTTTCCTGAACGATCAAAGCATTGGCACCCGCATAATAGTAACCTGTCTGACTGCGATCGACGCCCAGACACAGGACTTCGGCATGGGCATCCTGAGCCTCGGCCAGGGCCACAATCTGCGCCAAAGCAGCCTGTGCAGTCTGCGTTTCGGTCATGACTGTGAGAAGAGATTTGTACGCCATTTTGACCTCATGGTTCGGGCAATTGGTCTCATGTGACCTGTTAGCCCTTTTCTATTACCATGCGTGTCATAGAAAACGCTGGACTGTCTTGATACAGATCAAAGCAATGAAGGTGGCCGTGCTTCAGAACGGCAGCCAGTCAAATGGGTTTCGCGCGTCATAAGAATCAAAAGCGCGCGGGGCATGGCAAAGGGACGCAATATGTCGAATTACATCAAGCTGATCGTGCTTGGTCTGATCGCGCTGTTTGCAGCGATCGGAACCAATTATGCACGCGATTTGGCGTATCAGGTACATGCGCTGCTGGTGATGCTCATCGCCGGTGGCCTGTTCATCTGGACGCTTCGAAACACAGACGAGCCAGATATTCAGATCGACCGCTCGGGCGAATACATGGATGGCGTGATCCGCTATGGCGTGATCGCAACTGCCTTTTGGGGCGTGATCGGGTTCCTCGCCGGGACGTTTATCGCGTTTCAGCTGGCGTTTCCGGTACTGAACTTCGAATGGGCGCAGGGTTATCTGAATTTTGGTCGTCTGCGTCCGTTGCACACTTCGGCGGTCATTTTTGCATTTGGCGGTAACGCATTGATCGCAACCTCGTTCTATGTGGTTCAGCGTACCAGCGCAGCGCGGCTTTGGGGCGGCAACCTCGCGTGGTTCGTGTTCTGGGGCTACCAGCTGTTCATCGTTCTGGCCGCAACCGGCTATGTGCTGGGCGGAACGCAGTCCAAGGAATATGCCGAACCTGAATGGTATGTCGATCTGTGGCTGACCATTGTTTGGGTCGCCTATCTGGCGGTCTACCTGGGTACGATCATCAAGCGGAAAGAACCCCACATCTATGTGGCCAACTGGTTCTACCTGGCCTTTATCGTCACCGTTGCCATGCTGCATCTGGTCAACAACATGACCATCCCGGTCAGCATCTGGGGTTCGAAATCGGTCATCGTCTGGTCAGGCGTGCAGGATGCTATGATCCAGTGGTGGTATGGCCACAACGCTGTGGGCTTCTTCCTGACCGCGGGTTTCCTTGGCATGATGTACTATTTCATCCCGAAACAGGCCGAGCGTCCGGTGTTTTCGTACAAGCTGTCGATCATCCACTTCTGGGCGCTGATCTTCCTGTATATCTGGGCCGGCCCACACCATCTGCACTATACTGCGCTGCCTGACTGGGCGTCGACGCTGGGCATGGTGTTCTCGGTGATCCTGTGGATGCCGTCGTGGGGTGGTATGATCAACGGTCTGATGACCCTGTCGGGTGCCTGGGACAAGCTGCGCACCGATCCAATCATCCGCATGATGGTCATCTCGGTCGGCTTCTACGGCATGTCCACCTTTGAAGGTCCGATGATGTCGATCCGTGCTGTGAACAGCCTCAGCCACTACACCGACTGGACCATTGGTCACGTGCATTCGGGCGCGCTGGGCTGGAACGGCATGATCACCTTTGGCGCGCTGTACTTCCTGGTGCCCGTGCTTTGGAAGCGCGAGCGTCTGTACTCGCTGCAGATGGTCAGCTGGCACTTCTGGCTCGCCACGATCGGCATCGTGCTTTACGCCGCGTCGATGTGGGTCACCGGTATCATGGAAGGCCTGATGTGGCGTGAAGTGGATGCAAACGGCTTCCTGGTGAACTCGTTCGCTGACACCGTGGCCGCCAAGTTCCCGATGTATGTGGTACGTGCTCTGGGTGGCGTTCTGTTCGTCGCTGGCGCCGTGATCATGTGCTACAACCTGTGGATGACTGTGCGGAAAGCGCCGGCCAAAGAGGCCAGCCTGACCGTCGCGGTCCCTGCTGAATAGAGGGAGGGCCGGAGCAATGGCAATTCTCGACAAACATAAGATCCTCGAGACCAACGCGACCCTCCTGCTGATCTTCAGCTTTCTGGTCGTGACCATCGGTGGCCTGGTGCAGATCACCCCGCTGTTCTATCTTGAGAACACCATCGAGAAGGTGGAGGGCATGCGCCCTTACACCCCTCTCGAAATGGCAGGGCGTGAGATTTACATCCGCGAAGGCTGCTATGTCTGCCACAGCCAGATGATCCGCCCGATGCGGGACGAGGTCGAACGTTATGGCCACTACTCGCTGGCGGCTGAATCGATGTATGACCACCCGTTCCAGTGGGGATCAAAGCGTACCGGACCTGATCTGGCGCGTGTCGGTGGCCGCTATTCGGATCAGTGGCAGATGGACCACCTGCGCGACCCTCAGTCTGTGGTGCCTGAATCGGTGATGCCCAAATACGGCTTCCTCGAACATCGCAAGATCGACGGCAAGTATATCGGTGACATCATGGCGACCAATGCGGTTGTCGGCACCCCTTATACCGACGAGATGCTGGAAAACGCGGTTGCCGATTTCAGCGCGCAGGCCGACCCGGACAGTGACTACGACGGTCTGCTGGAGCGGTACGGTGACAAGGTCAACGTACGCAACTTCGATGGTCAGCCTGAACTGACCGAAGCCGACGCGCTGATCGCCTATCTGCAAATGCTGGGTACGCTGGTCGATTTCTCGACCTTTACCCCGGATGCAAGCCGTTAACAGGAGGGTGGGATGGAAGAATACACACTTCTTCGACAGTTCGCGGATAGCTGGATGCTGCTTGTGTTGTTTGCCTTCTTCGTTGGCATCGTGATCTGGGTTTTCCGCCCCGGTGCCAGCAAGGAATACAAGGACACCGCCAACATTCCCTTCCGGCATCAAGACAAACCCGCCACACCCAAGGAGGCGCGGCAATGAGCAAGACACCTGATAAACAGCCGGGCGATCCAAATACAACCGGGCACAGCTGGGACGGGATTGAGGAATTCGACAATCCCATGCCGCGCTGGTGGCTATGGACCTTCTACGCCACCATCTTCTGGGGCGTGATCTATACGATCATGTTTCCGGCCTGGCCCTTGGTCCACGGCGCGACAGCCGGTGTGCTGGGATGGTCAACCCGAGAAAACGTTCAGCAGGACATGGTTGCCTTCGAAGAGGCAAACGCGCCCTGGAACGCCAAGCTGGTGGAAACTTCGCTGGAAGACATCGCCAAGGATGCAGAGCTGCAGCAATATGCCGTGAACTCGGGAGGTGCGGTGTTCCGGACCTGGTGCGCACAATGCCATGGTTCGGGTGCGCAGGGTGCGCCGGGTTTCCCGAACCTGTTGGATGATGCCTGGCTGTGGGGCGGAACGCTGGACGATATCGTTTACACCGTCAGCTACGGTATCCGGAACGAAGAAAGCGCCGATGCGCGCTATTCCGAGATGCCGGCATTTGGCGAAATCCTCGAACATGAGGAAATCACGCAGGTGGTCCAGTACGTCATGTCGCTGAGCAATGCCCAGACCGACGATGCGGCAGCGCAGGCAGGTAAAGTTGTCTTCGAAGACAACTGTGCGGCCTGCCACGGCGAGGATGGCACAGGCGATATCTTCCAGGGTGCGCCGAACCTGACTGACGCGATCTGGCTTTACGGTGGCAGTGAAGAAATGCTGACGGAAACCGTAACTTACAGCCGCTTTGGTGTCATGCCGAACTGGGATACCCGCCTGACCGAGGCGCAGATTCGCGCCGTATCTGCCTATGTCCACCAGTTGGGCGGCGGTCAGTAAGATCTAAAGAACACCTTCGGGCGGTTCGCCGCCCGAAGGCTGGGGCACCGGCTGTTCCATCTGTTCGCGCGTTTCCTGAACAGCCGGTGCTTTTTTCCCACAATAAGGCCACTTAAACCTGTGGTCCAGATTCAGGTTTACTGTTACCTGCGTCAAAAGTTGTTCGGATCCACCTCGCGCGGGTTTTTAATCCACCAATGACCTTCCGGCAGCCAACGGCGTTTGTGGCGACCCGGTTTTGGCACATCGCGAATATGCGGCGCATTGATCCGGGTTGCGGTCATGAAAGATCTGGCAAAAACGGTCAGCATGGTTGGTCTCCTCTGCACGGGTATCTCTGCAATAAAGATTGACCTTTGAGGTGCTGAATGCGACTCAAATACCATTCCGTGGTGTAAGTCAGGATTACATATGAACTGGTTGTCGCTTCCCCCGTTGGCCGCGCTGAGGGCGTTTGCGGCATTTGCTGATAAACGCAACGTCGTCGAAGCTGGTGCTGCGCTAAACGTAAGCCATGCGGCAATTAGCCAGCAATTGCGCGTACTTGAGAAACATCTGGGTGCTGCCTTGCTGGATCGAACCGGCAAAGCCATGACCCTGACCGCCGATGGCGAACACCTGGCCCGAGCCCTGCAACTGGGGTTTGGCGCGATCGAGGCGGCAGTGGGGGATTTGGCGCGGTCTGGTCAGGATCGCCCGGTCCACGTGTCGCTGACATCTTCTTTTGCAGCCTCATGGCTGATGCCGCGCCTACCGGCCTTTCGCGAAACCCACCCCGAGGTGAACCTGATCCTTGATCCCACTGCGGAAATTGTCGAACTGCGACCGGGTGGGATCGATATTGCCATTCGGTACGGCCCCGGCGGTTGGACCGGTGTGCAATCGGAAATGCTGTTGCAGTCGCCCGTGGTCATCGTCGCCGCCCCGAAACTGCTGGGGGAAAAGACATCATGGACTCCGACCGAGCTGGCCCAGCTGCCCTGGCTTGAGGAAATCGGCACCACCGAGGCGACGACCTGGCTGGCCGAACATGGTGCCGGTCCTGAACGCGGTGCAGGCCGGACCGAGCTGCCGGGAAACCTGGTACTGGACGGTCTGCGGGCCGGGCAGGGGGTCACTGTCACGGTGCGACATTTCGTCGAGCCTGACATCAAGGCCGGTCGTATTGTCGAGCTTTATGCAGAGCCGGATACGCGCGGATACCATATTGTGACGCCAAATTCAGCACTTAGACCAGCTGTCAGAACTTTTGTGACGTGGTTGAGGCGTCAGGCACGGGAAATGTGATAAAAGGTGTCTGTACGATGCGCGTTTTGACCCATGTCAAAGTTGCTATGCACGTGATCTGGAAGAACACACACTCAGAAGAGCCAGTACCGGAGCCAGCCTGTGAGCGATTCCAACCCCACCCCCAGCCTATACGCCGCACGAGAACCGATCTTTCCAAGGCGCGTTTCTGGGCCATTTCGGAACCTGAAATGGATCATCCTTATCGTGACACTGGGCATTTACTATGTAACGCCCTGGATCAGATGGGATCGCGGCCCCAGCTTGCCGGATCAGGCCGTCCTGCTGGATTTGGCAAACCGGCGCTTCTATTTCTTCTGGATCGAAATCTGGCCGCACGAATTCTATTTCGTGGCGGGCCTGCTGATCATGGCGGGGCTGGGTCTGTTTCTATTCACATCTGCGCTGGGGCGGGTCTGGTGCGGGTATGCCTGCCCGCAAACGGTCTGGACTGACCTTTTCATTCTGGTCGAGCGCTGGATCGAAGGCGACAGAAACGCCCGATTGCGCCTGCATCGTCAGGAAAAGCTGGATTTCCGCAAGGCTCGGCTCCGGTTGACGAAATGGATGACCTGGTTCCTGATCGGCCTGGCCACCGGCGGTGCCTGGGTGTTTTATTTTGCGGATGCGCCGACGTTGCTCCGCGATCTTGTGACGGGCAACGCGCATCCCGTCGCTTACACGACGATGCTGGTTCTGACTGGCACGACCTTCTTTTTCGGCGGGTTCGCCCGCGAACAGATTTGTATCTACGCGTGTCCTTGGCCGCGCATTCAGGCCGCGATGATGGATGAAGACACGCTGGTCGTGGGATACCGCGAATGGCGTGGTGAGCCGCGCGGCAAAGGCAAGCGAACAGCTGATTCCGAGTTGGGGGATTGCATCGACTGCATGGCCTGCGTGAATGTCTGCCCTGTCGGAATCGATATCCGCGATGGTCAGCAGCTTGAATGTATCACCTGTGCCCTGTGTATCGACGCGTGTGACGACATGATGGCCAAGATCGGCAAACCGCGCGGGCTGATCGATTATATGGCGCTCAGCGACGAGCCGCGCGAACGCTCGGGACAACCGCCCAAGAATGTCTGGAAACACATCTTCCGGCCCCGTACGATCCTGTACACCTCGTTGTGGTCACTGGTGGGGGTTGCGCTGCTGTTCGCCCTGTTCATTCGCTCTGACATCGATCTGACCGTAGCACCCGTGCGCAACCCGACCTTTGTCACCCTGTCGGATGGCACCATTCGAAACACCTATGACGTCAGGCTGCGCAACAAGCACGGTGAGGACCGCCTGTTCAAATTGTCTCTGGCGGGCGATCCGTCGATGCGATTGGAAATTGAGGGAACCAAGATAGATACTGTGAATGTCACGGCGGATACGGCACAATTGACCCGTGTATATATCGTGGCATCCCGTGACAGCGGTCCGGCGGCAGCAGAAGCGACGCCAGTGCGGATCTGGGTCGAAGACCTCAGCAGCGGCGAACGTGCTTACAAAGACACCACGTTCAACGGACGGGGGAACTGATCATGGCCGAACGTAAATTCACCGGAAAGCACGCTTTGGCGGTGTTTGTCGGTGCCTTTGGCGTGATCATCGCGGTGAACCTCGTGCTGGCTTATAATGCGGTGAAGACGTTTCCGGGGCTGGAGGTCAAGAATTCCTACGTTGCCAGCCAGGAGTTCAACGATCGCCTGAAAGAGCAGCAGGCATTGGGCTGGACGGTTCGGGCAGAAACCAAAGGTGGCCTTCTGATCCTGCATATTACGGACGCGACCGGCGCGCCGGTTCAGGTCAGCGAATTGCAGGCGGTGGTTGGCCGCGCAACCCATGTGCGGGACGATTTCGCACCGGATTTCACCTTTGACGGCGCGGCCTATGCCACTCCGGCCATGCTGGGCAAGGGCAACTGGAATATCCGGCTGGTCGCGCGTGACGGCAATGGTGCCGAGTTTTCGCAGCGCGTTCCGCTGTATGTGAAAGGGTAACCGATGACGGCGCAGCTTTCATCCGGTACGGCGGCCTGCCCGGGGTGTCTGGCAGCACCAGCAGAACCCGCGCGCCCGATTCCGGAAGATGTGCAGATTGCCTTGTCCTTGCCGGGCATCCACTGCTCGGCCTGTATCACGACGGTCGAACGTGAACTGAACGCCCATCCCGGTGTCGAAGACGCGCGGGTCAACCTGACTCTGAAACGGGCGATGATCAAAGCCGCGCCGGAAACCCGAGCGGCCGATCTGATCCCGGTGCTTGAACGGGCAGGTTTCGAAGCGCACGAGCTTGACACCGGCGCTTTGTCGGCAACACAGGCGGACAAGGCGGGACGTGACCTGCTGATGCGACTGGCCGTCGCCGGGTTTGCTTCCATGAACGTGATGCTGTTGTCGGTGTCGGTCTGGTCCGGCGCAACAGACGCGACGCGCGACATGTTCCACTGGATTTCCGCTGCAATCGCGCTGCCCGCCATTGCCTTTTCGGCGCAACCGTTCTTTGCCAACGCTTGGAGCGCCCTGCGGGTGCGGCGGCTGAACATGGATGTGCCGATCACGCTGGCGATCCTGCTGGCGCTGGTCACATCCTTGTGGGAGACCGCACTGAGCGGAGAGCATGCCTATTTCGATGCCGCGCTGACCCTGACATTCTTCCTGCTGGCGGGCCGATATCTGGACTACCGCACCCGCGCCGCAGCCCGATCCGCGGCAGAAGAGCTTACCGCTCTGGAAGTGCCGCGCGCCATCCGCATCGTGGACGGGCTAGAGGCCGAAGTTGCGGTGGCCGATCTGAAGGTTGGTGATCTGATCCTTGTGCGCCCCGGTGGCCGAATGCCGGTGGACGGTCAGATTGTGTCTGGCCAATCCGAACTGGACCGTTCGCTGTTGACGGGGGAAACCCTGCCGGTGTTTGCCGAAGCCGGCCAGCTGGTCAGCGCGGGCGAGGTCAACCTGACAGGTCCACTAACCCTGCGCGCCACAGCAGTGGGTCAGGATACGTCGCTGCACCGGATGGCGGATCTGGTGGCCATCGCTGAATCGGGGCGGTCCCGCTATACCTCGCTGGCCGACAAGGCCGCCAAGCTTTATGCGCCCGGTGTCCACATCCTTTCGGCGCTCAGCTTTGTGGGGTGGTACATCTATTCGGGCGATTTGCGCACCGCTCTGAACATCGCCGCGGCGGTTCTGATCATCACCTGTCCCTGCGCCTTGGGTCTGGCTGTTCCGGCAGTGACCACCGCTGCCTCGGGCCGATTGTTCCGCAAGGGTATGCTGATCAAGCACGCAACCGCGCTCGAACGGTTGTCCGAGACCGACACCGTGGTGTTCGACAAGACGGGCACGCTGACCTCGGGTGCGCCGGAACTGGTCAATCTTGGCGATCACGCCCGCGCGCAGGTCGAGGTTGCGCTGGCCCTGACCGAGGCCTCTGCGCATCCCTTGTCCGTGTCATTGGCCAAAGCCGCGCGACAGGCCGGGATCAAGCCTGCAAATGTTCGGGACATAACCGAAGTGCCGGGATACGGCACCCAAGGGGAATACCGCGGTCAACGCGTTCGTTTGGGCCGGGCCGCATGGCTCGGCGCACAGCAGGGCGCGGAAACGTCTGCCTGGCTTGCAATTGGCGACGATGCGCCCTTGGCGTTCCGCTTCTCGGACGCGTTGCGCCCAGGCGCGGCCGAGGCGGTGGAAGCGTTGCGGGCGTCAGGCAAGCATGTGCTATTGATCTCGGGGGATTCGAAGGGCGCCGTGCAATCTTTGGCCGAGAAGCTGGGAATAACGGATTGGGTCGCCGAGGCTTTGCCGCAGGACAAGGCACAGCGCATTCAGGACCTCAGGGATCAGGGCCGCAAAGTTCTGATGGTGGGGGACGGCCTGAACGACACGGCTGCATTGGCGGCGGCACATGTGTCGATCTCTCCGGCCTCGGCGTTGGATGCGGCGCGGGTTGCCTCGGACATCGTTCTTCTGGGCAATGACCTTCTGCCCATTGCGGATGCCTGCGATACGGCCATCAAGGCCACCCGTCGCATCCGCGAGAACTTCCAGATCGCAACCGTTTACAACGTGATTGCCGTTCCGCTGGCCGTGATCGGACTGGCAACACCGCTGATCGCGGCCTTGGCGATGTCGACCTCGTCAATTACCGTATCGCTGAACGCATTGCGGCTGAGGTAACCCTGATGGAAGTGCTTGCCTATCTGATCCCGATATCCCTGTTTCTGGGGGGCGTTGGTCTGGTCGCCTTTATCTATACCGTTCGTTCCAATCAGTACGAAGACCCCGATGGCGACGCGCGCCGCATCCTGAGTGACGAGTGGGACGACAAACCCAAACCCTGACCAATCGCCCGATATGCGCAGAGTTCATCCAAGCGCCCTTGAAATTGCCGCAATGCCCGGCTATGTCCGGCCCATCCGCAAGCAGAGAGAACACGCCAAATGGCCACCACCAACCCGATCCAGTTCATTCAGCAAGTCCGTGCCGAAGTTTCCAAGGTCGTCTGGCCGACCCGGCGCGAAGTGCTGTTGACCACGGTCATGGTCTTCATCATGGCGGCGCTGACAGCTGTGTTTTTTGCTTTGGTCGATCTGGGTATCCGGGGCGGCCTTCAGCTGGTTCTGGGCGCTTTCGGCTAAGCCGGTTCAGGCGGGGGCAAATACGACTGCCCCTTGCACCTCGCGCGATGTCAGAGTAGGTGACGCATATTCGGAATGGGCGTGTGGCGATTCGGGTCACGCGCCGCTTTTTATTCCGGATGACGTGACAGGATTTAAATGACGGGTGTGTCCGCAAGATTTGATGCCCCGAAGACAAACAAGGACGACAGGTTCATGGCGAAACGGTGGTACTCGGTCAGCGTTCTTTCGAATTTCGAAAAGAAGATCGCAGAGCAGATCCGCACGTCGGTGGCTGAACAGGGCCTTGAGAACGATATCGACGAAGTTCTGGTGCCCACCGAAGAGGTGATCGAAGTGCGCCGGGGCAAGAAGGTCACCACCGAACGCCGCTTTATGCCGGGTTACGTGCTGGTGCATATGGAAATGTCGGATCAGGGCTATCATCTGATCAACTCGATCAACCGCGTCACCGGTTTTCTGGGTCCGCAGGGTCGCCCGATGCCGATGCGCGACGCCGAGGTGAACCAGATCCTCAACCGCGTTCAGGAAGGCGAAGAAGCGCCCAAGCTGATGATCACCTTCGAGATCGGCGAAAAGGTCAAGGTCAACGACGGCCCGTTCGAGGATTTCGACGGCATGGTCGAAGGCGTGGACGACGAAGCGCAAAAGCTGAAGGTTTCGGTGTCGATTTTTGGCCGCGAAACCCCGGTCGAGCTGGACTTCACGCAGGTCACCAAGCAAAGCTAAGCGTTCTGCCAGAGAAATTCGAAACGCCGCGATGTCAAAGCATCGCGGCGTTTTCAGTTTCAGCCCTACACGGGCCGATACAGTTTTCAAATGGGCTTACTGCGACTGAACCATGGCTGCGCGCAAAAGCTGCGGGCGGTCGGTCTGGGATGGCAGGAAAACCGCCTGCGACCCGGAATCCAGCGCCGAAAGGCTTGCATCATACCACTGCATCGCAAGGTCGCGGCGCGCCTGGACACCAAAGCCTTCGCGCAGGTGGTGACCGACCAGTTCTCCGTATGCGGGTTCACCCATGGCAACCAGCATCAGCGCGGAGCCAACCGCGGTATCCATGTTGTCCTGACGATATCCCATCGCAAGGCAGACCTTGCTGGTCGCGGCAAGATCAGCAGGGCTTAGACCCGAATCCAAGGCAAGCTTGCGCACCTGGGTTTCAGCCTCTGATTTCGAGTTGATAGACAGCGCGTCAACTTGCGGTGCCAGCATGTCGCCATAGGCGGCGCACTGGGCTGCGACCTGATCGGGTGTAAGGCCCTGGATGTCCTGCATCAGTTCTTCACCCTGTGCCATCGCATAGCTGCGGGCAAGGCAGAATTGCTCGCTGAGCGCAAAGTCAGGATCGGACATGTTCGACAGGGTCGTATAGCCGCCATTGGTCGACGTTTGCAGCATGACCCCGCTGCACCGATTGGCTAACGATGGGCCTCCGGTACCGCCGGAAAACAGGCTCGGCAGGCTGGCTGTCGTAGCTTCAGCGGCGCTTGTTGCGGGTTCGGCCTGTTGAGGCGTGATAACCGGGATGGCCGGGGCCTGGGTCTGAGGCGCCGCCGCCAAGGCAGAGCCGGTTTGCACCTGTTGCCGATAGGCCATCAAAAGCGGTTGACCCGAAAGCTGGGTTGCCGCCTGCCCACCGCTTGTCGCCCAGTAATAGGCCTGCATCAGAAAGTCATACTGATAGGGCTGGAAATCATAGCCATTCACAGGATAGCCCATAGACACCTGATAGCGTTCGATCGCCGACCGGGTCCCATGCCCGACCTGCCCATCGACACGCCCGGCATTATAGCCGAAATAGTTGAGCGCGGTCTGTGTCTGCGCCCCTTGCGAGGTGGACGGAATGCCCGACCGGTAGGTCTGGCTTGAAGACCGGGACTTTTTCTTTTGCTGGTCCTTGCCGATCGCGTATCCGACGACCCCGCCAACGACAGCACCGCCGATGAAGTCGCCCGCATCGGCCCTTGCGGTCTGGGGAACGGACGCCGCAAAAGACAGTGCGGCGACAAGCATAGTTAATAAACGAATAATCATGACGAACCTCCGAACAA
Organism: Ruegeria sp. AD9; assembly: GCF_056542305.1. Lineage (NCBI taxonomy): Bacteria > Pseudomonadati > Pseudomonadota > Alphaproteobacteria > Rhodobacterales > Roseobacteraceae > Ruegeria > Ruegeria sp. AD9. The sequence continues at coordinate 18,088 of NZ_JBQFZP010000018.1, read as the reverse complement.
ATTTGTTTTCCCCGATTATAGCACAGCCGCAGCATGGCGCGGTTACTTATGCGGCGCAAGGAACGAAGCCACAGCAGTCTGTCGGTCGGGCGCCGGGTTCGCTCCGGTTTTTTCAAGCAAAATAAACCCTTAATATAGCGCGAAACCTCGTTTTACAGGCCGCCTGGGATTTCCTGAGTTTGACCGGAATGACCAGCAATTTCCCGCCATGGCGCGTCGACGCCGGTGTTTATCGATTTGAAACTCGATTCGGTGATCCCGAATTGAATGGCGGGCCACTTGCCAACCCCCATGATCCCCTGTAAACGCCGCCCCATCGTCTTCGGGCGAGATTCTCTCGTGGGAGGTTACCGGGATCGCGATCCCGGGCCGGACCACGCAACATAATCTGGGTGAGACGCGTTTCACCTTAGTTGAAAGGAAAACCAAATGGCCAAGAAGCTTGCTGGTACAATGAAACTGCAGGTTCCTGCAGGTCAGGCGAACCCGTCGCCGCCGGTTGGTCCGGCGCTGGGTCAGCGCGGCATCAACATCATGGAATTCTGCAAGGCGTTCAACGCCAAGACCGCAGATATGGAGCCCGGCGCGCCGTGCCCGACCGTGATCACCTACTATCAGGACAAGTCCTTCACCATGGACATCAAGACGCCGCCGGCGTCTTACTACCTGAAAAAAGCAGCTGGTCTGAAGCCGGTTGGCAAGCGGAACCGCCCTCGTGGAGCGGAAAATCCCGGTCGTGAAACGATCGCAACCGTGACCTCGAAGCAGGTTCGTGAAATCGCCGAAGCCAAAATGAAAGATCTGAACGCCAACGACATCGAAGGCGCAATGCAGATCATCCTGGGCTCGGCCCGCTCCATGGGCATCGAGGTGAAGTAAGATGGCAAAACTCGGTAAACGTACCCGCGCTGCGCGCGAAGCCGTCGCTGGCAAGGAAAACCTGTCGGTGGACGAAGCTGTTGCTCTGGTCAAAGCCAATGCAACTTCGAAATTCGACGAGACCATCGAAATCGCGATGAACCTGGGCGTTGACACCCGTCACGCAGACCAGATGGTGCGCGGCGTTGTCGGCCTGCCGAACGGCACAGGCAAAGACATGCGCGTTGCTGTGTTCGCACGTGGCGCGAAGGCTGACGAAGCGAAAGAAGCAGGCGCGGATATCGTTGGCGCAGAAGACCTGATGGAAACCATTCAGGGCGGCACCATCGAATTCGATCGTTGCATTGCAACCCCGGACATGATGCCGATCGTCGGTCGTTTGGGTAAGGTTCTGGGCCCCCGTAACCTGATGCCGAACCCCAAGGTTGGCACCGTGACCATGGATGTGAAAGCAGCCGTGGAAGCAGCCAAAGGCGGTGAAGTTCAGTTCAAGGCGGAAAAAGGCGGCGTTGTGCACGCAGGCGTTGGCAAAGCATCGTTCGATGACGCCAAGCTGGCCGAAAACATTCGCGCCTTCGTCTCGGCTGTTGCCCGGGCCAAGCCGTCGGGCGCCAAAGGCACCTACATGAAGAAAATCGCGCTGAGCTCGACCATGGGCCCCGGCGTGACCGTTGATGTGGCAGAAGCTTCGGGCGAATAAGCCTGATCTACGCTAAAGCAATGTTGCGGGCGGTCCAATCGGACCGCCCGTTTTCGATTAGCTGAACGGCAACGCGGTGTGGCTGGCAGTTTCGCCGGTCAGGGTAAAGAAACTCCGGTCTTCAATGGGCGTCCATTTTCCTGTGCCCTTGTCCAGAGGTTCGGATGCAATGACCTTGCCGCCGTGGTCCAGCCCTTCCCCGAAATACAGGGACGGGCTGCGCTGGTCGCTGGAATATCGGAACGCATACAGGCTCTGTCCATCCGAAAAGGCGACGGCCATGCGATCCGGTTGCGTCCGATGACTGTCAAGCGCATCGATCTGACGCAGAGTTGCGACAACAGCGTCCTGCGGCGCATCATCCAGCCCGTTGGCCAGCAGCAGCAGAAACAGAAGCTCTGAATCCGTCGACCCGCGCCGCGCCGCATAAAGCTCGTCCGGCAGTGAGGATTCTAGCCGTCTGCGCAAACGCCCGAACTCTCCGATCTGACCATTGTGCATGAAGGACCATTTGCCAAATGTAAAAGGGTGGCAGTTTGCGCGCGACACTTCGCCGAATGTCGACGCGCGGACATGGGCCAGAAACAGCGAGGATTTTATCATCCTGCAAAGGTCGACCAGGTTACCATCCGACCACGCGGGCAGGACATCCCTGTACAGGCCGGGACGATCCTGATCCGCGTACCAGGCCATACCGAAGCCATCGCCATTGACGGCAAGCTTTGCCTCGGCCGCATGCTGGCTTTGCTCCAGCAATGAATGCTGGGGCCGGATGACGATGTTTTCAAGCGGAATACTTGGTCCGCAATAGGCGGCAATTCTACACATTTTTTCTGCTTCGTCTTGTTTCTGAGAAAAATTGTCGGGTTATAGTCTTGAAGTTGGAACAATGTCACGAACTATTTTGCGCTCAACCCTGTAATTCGACCTAATCAATTGCTCGTCAGCGCAATGGATCTTGTTGTTTTGGTCATCCCTTGTTTCGTTTGATTTATCACAATTTACCTCTTGGAAACCCCGGCCATCTGTCCTAAGTAGACCTGCGGAATAAAGCGTGCGATTCGTCGTGCGCTTTATTTTGTTTCGTCCAAGACGGTGGGTGGTGCCATATGGCCCCTTAATTCCCTGCCTGAGACGGGTAAGACCAAAGAATTCTGAGGGTCCCACCCTCGGGCGAATTTTGGCCAATCCCGTAACAACGGACCTGAACGCCGGGGCGCAAGCCGCGGCAAATATGAGCCGGGGTGAGATCTCACCCCTAACTTGGAGAGAACTGTGGATAGAGCCCAGAAAGAGAAAGTGGTCGAGGAACTCGGCCAAATCTTCGAAAGCTCTGGCGTCGTAGTGGTTGCTCACTACGCCGGTCTGACAGTTGCCGAGATGCAGGACCTTCGCGCACGTGCCCGTGACGCGGGTGGCTCCGTGCGTGTTGCCAAGAACAGGCTCGCCAAAATCGCCCTCGAGGGTAAGCCGTGTGCAAGCATGGCCGACCTGCTGACAGGGATGACCGTTCTGACCTATTCCGAGGACCCCGTGGCAGCAGCCAAGGTGGCCGAGGACTTCGCCAAGGATAACAAGAAATTTGAAATCCTCGGCGGTGCTATGGGCGAGAACGCTCTGGACCGCAAAGGCGTTGAAGCCGTTTCGAAAATGCCGTCTCGCGAGGAGCTTATTGCTTCGATCGTGGGCTGCATTGGCGCACCTGCTTCGAACATCGCCGGCGCGATTGGCGCACCTGCAAGCAATATCGCAAGCATCCTTTCCACCATCGAAGAGAAGGCGGAAGCTGCGTAAGCGGTTGGCACTGAATGATCTGCGTAGGGTACCTACCCTGACGTTGGAACACACATTGTAAACGGAAAGAGCTGATAAAATGGCTGATCTGAAAGCACTCGCAGAAAGCATCGTGGGTCTGACCCTGCTGGAAGCACAAGAACTGAAAACCATCCTCAAAGACGAATACGGCATCGAGCCCGCAGCTGGCGGCGCCGTAATGGTCGCAGCAGCTGGTGGCGACGCCGGTGGCGCAGCTGAGGAAGAAAAAACCGAATTCGACGTCGTTCTGAAGAACGCCGGCGCTTCGAAAATCAACGTGATCAAAGAAGTTCGCGGCATCACCGGTCTGGGCCTGAAAGAAGCCAAGGAACTGGTCGAAGCTGGCGGCAAGATCAAAGAAGGCGTGTCGAAAGACGAAGCCGAAGACGTCAAAGCCAAGCTGGAAGCAGCTGGCGCCGAAGTCGAGCTGGCCTAAGCCTGGTCTCAGGCGCATCGCTGATGCGCCGAAAATTTTGGCTGGATCCGGAGAAATCCGGGTCCAGCCGAACCTGTCTTAGAAAGGGCCTCACAGAATGGGGCGTTTTCTAAGACACGGTTTTCGGATCGGGAGGCCGCCTTCGGGACGGTGGCCACGAATTGATCCGGACGTGTTGTCTCGATTGTGCAAGATGCCGGGGCCCGACGGTGTCTTTGCCCGCTGAGAACATCGAAAGGTGACATCTGACATGGCTCAAACGTTCCTTGGCCAGAAACGTCTTCGTAAATATTACGGCAAAATCCGCGAAGTGCTGGAGATGCCGAACCTCATTGAGGTACAGAAATCTTCTTATGATCTTTTCCTGCGCTCCGGCGATGCAGAACAGCCCACAGACGGCGAAGGCATCAAAGGCGTGTTCCAGTCGGTTTTCCCGATCAAGGATTTCAACGAAACCTCCGTTCTGGAGTTTGTGAAATACGATCTGGAAAAACCCAAATACGACGTCGAAGAGTGCATGCAGCGCGACATGACCTACAGCGCACCGCTGAAGGTTACCCTGCGCCTGATCGTGTTCGATGTCGATGAGGACACCGGCGCGAAATCGGTAAAAGACATCAAGGAACAGGATGTCTTCATGGGCGATATACCCCTGATGACCCCGAACGGCACCTTTGTCGTCAACGGCACCGAGCGTGTGATCGTCTCCCAGATGCACCGTTCGCCCGGCGTGTTCTTTGATCACGACAAGGGTAAAACCCATTCCTCGGGCAAGCTGCTGTTTGCCTGCCGCATCATCCCGTATCGCGGCAGCTGGCTGGACTTCGAGTTCGACGCCAAGGATATCGTGTTCGCCCGTATCGACCGCCGCCGCAAACTGCCTGTGACAACCCTGCTTTATGCGCTGGGTATGGATCAGGAAGCGATCATGGACGCGTATTACAACACCGTTTCCTACAAGCTGGAAAAGAAGAAGGGCTGGGTCACGCCGTTCTTCCCCGAGCGTGTTCGCGGCACCCGCCCGACCTATGACCTGATCGACGCGAAATCAGGTGAGGTGATTGCCGAGGCAGGCAAGAAAGTCACCCCGCGCGCGGTCAAAAAGCTGATCGATGAGGGCACCGTCACCGAACTGCTGGTTCCGTTCGATCACATCGTTGGCAAGTTTGTCGCCAAGGACATCATCAACGAAGAAAACGGCGCGATCTATGTCGAAGCCGGTGACGAACTGACGCTGGAATATGACAAGGATGGCGACCTGATCGGCGGTACCGCGAAGGAACTGATCGACGCGGGCATCACCGATATCCCGGTTCTCGACATCGACAACGTCAATGTTGGTCCCTACATGCGCAACACCATGGCCGCAGATAAGAATATGGGCCGTGAAACCGCGCTCATGGATATCTACCGCGTCATGCGTCCGGGTGAGCCGCCCACCGTCGAAGCGGCGTCGGCCCTGTTCGACACCCTGTTCTTCGACAGCGAGCGGTATGACCTGTCCGCTGTTGGCCGCGTGAAGATGAACATGCGCCTGGCACTGGACGCACCGGATACCCTGCGCACCCTGCGCCGCGAAGACATCGTGGCCTGCGTCAAGGCTCTGGTCGAGCTGCGCGATGGCAAGGGCGACGTGGACGATATCGACCACCTCGGCAATCGTCGTGTGCGTTCGGTCGGCGAACTGATGGAAAACCAGTACCGCGTCGGTCTGCTGCGCATGGAGCGCGCGATCAAAGAGCGTATGTCGTCGGTCGAGATCGACACCGTCATGCCGCAGGACCTGATCAACGCGAAACCGGCTGCTGCTGCTGTGCGCGAATTCTTCGGCTCGTCGCAGCTGTCGCAGTTCATGGACCAGACCAACCCGCTGTCGGAAGTCACCCATAAACGCCGTCTCTCGGCGCTTGGCCCCGGTGGTCTGACGCGTGAACGTGCGGGCTTTGAGGTACGCGACGTGCACCCGACCCACTATGGCCGGATGTGCCCGATTGAAACGCCGGAAGGTCCGAACATCGGTCTGATCAACTCGCTGGCCACCTTTGCCCGCGTGAACAAGTATGGCTTCATCGAAACACCTTACCGCGTTGTCAAGAACGCCGAGGTGACTGATGAGGTTCACTACATGTCCGCGACCGAGGAAATGCGTCATACCGTGGCGCAGGCGAACGCGACGCTGGACAAGAACGGCAAGTTCATCAATGATCTGGTTTCGACCCGTCAGGCAGGCGACTACACCCTTGCCCCGCGCGAGAATGTGGACCTGATCGACGTGTCGCCGAAGCAGCTGGTCTCGGTTGCTGCATCGCTGATCCCGTTCCTTGAAAATGACGACGCAAACCGCGCTCTGATGGGCTCGAACATGCAACGTCAGGCGGTTCCGCTGCTGCGGGCCGAGGCACCGCTGGTCGGTACCGGGATCGAGGAAAAGGTTGCGATCGACTCGGGTGCTGCGATTCAGGCGAAACGCGCCGGAATCATCGACCAGGTCGATGCCCAGCGTATCGTTATCCGCGCCACCGAGGATCTGGAACTGGGCGACGCTGGCGTTGACATCTATCGTCTGCGCAAATTCCAGCGTTCGAACCAGAACACCTGCATCAACCAGCGTCCGCTGATAAAGGTGGGTGACACCGTCCAGAAGGGCGAGGTCATTGCCGACGGTCCGTCGACCGATATGGGTGAACTGGCCCTTGGCAAGAACGTGGTCGTCGCGTTCATGCCGTGGAACGGCTACAACTACGAAGACTCGATCCTGATCTCAGAACGTATCGCGCGTGATGACGTCTTTACCTCGGTCCATATCGAGGAATTCGAAGTCGCCGCCCGTGACACCAAGCTGGGCCCGGAAGAGATCACCCGCGACATTCCGAACGTCGGTGAAGAAGCGCTGCGCAACCTCGACGAGGCGGGCATCGTTTACATCGGTGCGGATGTCGAGCCGGGCGATATTCTGGTCGGCAAGATCACTCCGAAGGGCGAAAGCCCGATGACCCCGGAAGAAAAGCTGCTGCGCGCCATCTTTGGCGAAAAAGCATCTGACGTGCGCGACACCTCGCTGCGCGTGAAGCCGGGCGATTACGGTACGGTCGTCGAGGTGCGCGTCTTCAACCGTCACGGCGTCGAGAAAGACGAGCGTGCGCTGCAGATCGAGCGTGAGGAAGTCGAACGTCTGGCCCGTGACCGGGACGACGAGCTGGCGATCCTTGACCGCAACATCTATGCGCGTCTGCAAGGTCTGATCCTGGGTAAAACTGCGGTCAAAGGCCCGAAAGGTGTCAAGGCAGGGTCGGTGATCACCGAGGAGCTGCTGGACACCCTGACCCGTGGTCAATGGTGGCAGCTGGCTCTGGAAGACGAGCAGGACGCACAGATCGTCGAGGCCCTGAACGAGCAGTACGAAGTGCAAAAGCGCGCTCTGGACGCCCGTTTCGAGGATAAGGTCGAGAAGGTCCGCCGTGGCGACGACCTGCCGCCGGGTGTGATGAAGATGGTCAAAGTCTTCATTGCCGTAAAGCGCAAGTTGCAGCCGGGCGACAAGATGGCCGGTCGTCACGGGAACAAAGGTGTGATCTCCAAGGTTGTTCCGATGGAAGACATGCCGTTCCTGGCCGATGGTACGCCGGTCGACTTCTGTCTGAACCCGCTGGGTGTGCCTTCGCGTATGAACGTGGGTCAGATCCTTGAAACCCACATGGGTTGGGCCGCGCGCGGTCTGGGTCTGAACATCGATGAGGCTCTGGGTGAGTACCGCCGGTCCGGCGACCTGACCCCGGTGCGCGAGGCGATGAAGCTGGCCTATGGCGAAGATGTCTACGAAGAAGGCATCACCGGCATGGACGAGGAGACGCTGGTCGAAGCAGCGGGCAACGTGACCCGCGGTGTTCCGATCGCAACCCCCGTCTTTGACGGTGCCAAAGAGGCTGACGTCAACGACGCGCTGGTGCGTGCCGGTTTCTCACAGAGCGGTCAGTCGATCCTGTTCGACGGTCGTACGGGTGAGCAATTTGCGCGTCCGGTCACCGTGGGCATCAAGTACCTGCTCAAACTGCACCACCTTGTGGACGACAAGATCCACGCGCGTTCGACCGGGCCCTATAGCCTGGTGACCCAGCAGCCGCTGGGTGGTAAGGCGCAGTTCGGTGGCCAGCGCTTTGGTGAGATGGAAGTCTGGGCTCTGGAAGCTTACGGCGCCGCCTACACCCTGCAAGAGATGCTGACGGTGAAATCGGATGACGTCGCCGGCCGGACCAAGGTCTATGAGTCGATCGTCAAGGGCGAGGATAACTTTGAAGCGGGCGTACCGGAATCGTTCAACGTTCTGGTGAAAGAAGTCCGCGGCCTCGGCCTGAATATGGAACTCCTGGATGCGGAGGTTGAGGAGTAAGGGCCTCGGCCCTTCCTTCCGTCCCCCCTTCCGCAAAATTTGAGGTATCAAAATGAACCAGGAAATCACCAACAACCCGTTCAACCCGCTGACGCCCCCGAAGGTCTTCGACGAGATCAAGGTCTCGCTGGCGTCGCCCGAACGGATCCTGTCTTGGTCCTATGGTGAGATCAAGAAACCCGAAACCATCAACTACCGGACGTTCAAGCCTGAACGTGACGGTCTGTTCTGTGCGCGCATCTTTGGCCCGATCAAAGATTACGAATGTCTGTGCGGCAAATATAAGCGGATGAAGTATCGCGGCGTTGTCTGCGAAAAATGCGGCGTGGAAGTCACCCTGCAAAAAGTCCGCCGCGAGCGTATGGGCCACATCGAACTGGCCGCGCCCGTTGCACACATCTGGTTCCTGAAATCGCTGCCGTCCCGCATCGGTCTGATGCTGGACATGACGCTGCGCGATCTGGAACGCGTTCTGTACTTTGAAAACTACGTCGTTATCGAGCCCGGTCTGACCGACCTGACCTACGGCCAGATGCTGACCGAAGAAGAGTACATGGATGCGCAGGATGCCTTTGGCATGGACGCGTTCACCGCCAATATCGGTGCCGAAGCCATCCGTGAGATGCTGGCCCAGATCGATCTGGAAGCCGAAGCCGAGCAGCTGCGCGCTGATCTGGCCGAAGCCACAGGCGAGTTGAAGCCCAAGAAGATCATCAAGCGTCTGAAGGTTGTTGAATCCTTCCTCGAGTCGGGCAACCGGCCTGAATGGATGGTGATGACCGTGATCCCGGTCATTCCGCCGGAACTGCGTCCGCTGGTTCCGCTGGATGGTGGCCGTTTCGCGACGTCGGATCTGAACGATCTCTATCGCCGCGTGATCAACCGGAACAACCGTCTGAAGCGTCTGATCGAATTGCGCGCGCCTGACATCATCGTCCGCAACGAAAAGCGGATGTTGCAGGAATCCGTGGATGCTCTGTTTGACAACGGCCGTCGTGGCCGGGTGATCACCGGCGCCAACAAGCGTCCGCTGAAATCGCTGTCGGACATGCTGAAAGGCAAGCAGGGCCGCTTCCGTCAGAACCTTCTGGGGAAACGCGTCGACTTCTCGGGCCGTTCGGTCATCGTGACCGGTCCGGAGCTTAAGCTGCACCAGTGTGGTCTGCCCAAGAAGATGGCGCTGGAGCTGTTCAAGCCGTTCATCTACTCGCGCCTTGAAGCCAAAGGTCTGTCTTCGACCGTGAAACAGGCGAAGAAACTGGTCGAGAAAGAGCGTCCCGAAGTTTGGGATATCCTCGACGAGGTGATCCGTGAACACCCTGTCATGCTGAACCGTGCGCCGACGCTGCACCGTCTTGGCATTCAGGCGTTCGAACCGGTCCTGATCGAAGGCAAAGCGATCCAGCTGCACCCGCTGGTCTGTTCGGCCTTCAACGCCGACTTCGACGGCGACCAGATGGCCGTTCACGTCCCGCTGAGCCTTGAGGCACAGCTGGAAGCCCGCGTTCTGATGATGTCGACGAACAACGTTCTGTCGCCTGCAAACGGCGCGCCGATTATCGTTCCGTCGCAGGACATGATCCTGGGCCTGTACTATGTGTCGCTGGAACGTGCCGGCATGCCGGGCGAAGGCAAGGTCTTTGGTTCGATCGACGAAGTTCAGCACGCGCTGGACGCGGGTGAGGTGCATCTGCACACCAAAATCACCGCGCGGATCACGCAGATCGACGAAGAAGGCAACGAAGTTCAGAAGCGCTATGAAACCACTCCGGGCCGTCTGCGTCTGGGGGCCCTGCTGCCGATGAACAACAAGGCGCCGTTCGATCTGGTCAACCGCCTGCTGCGGAAGAAAGAAGTGCAGCAGGTGATCGACACCGTCTACCGCTACTGCGGTCAGAAAGAGTCGGTTATCTTCTGTGACCAGATCATGTCGATGGGCTTCAAAGAAGCGTTCAGGGCGGGCATCTCGTTCGGCAAGGACGACATGGTCATTCCTGATGACAAGTGGGGCATCGTTGATGACACCCGCGATCAGGTGAAAGATTTCGAACAGCAGTACATGGACGGCCTGATCACTCAGGGCGAAAAGTACAACAAGGTTGTCGATGCCTGGTCGAAGTGTAACGACCGCGTGACCGAGGCGATGATGAGCACCATCTCGAACGTCGCCAAGGCCGAAGACGGGTCGGACATGGAGCCGAACTCGGTTTACATGATGGCTCACTCCGGTGCGCGGGGCTCGGTCACTCAGATGAAACAGCTGGGCGGTATGCGGGGCCTGATGGCCAAGCCGAACGGTGACATCATCGAGACGCCGATCATCTCGAACTTCAAGGAAGGTCTGACCGTTCTTGAATACTTCAACTCGACCCACGGTGCCCGTAAAGGTCTGTCGGATACCGCTCTGAAAACCGCGAACTCGGGTTACCTGACCCGTCGTCTGGTGGACGTGGCACAGGACTGCATCGTTCGCGAGATCGACTGCGGCACTGAACGCGCGATCACGGCCGAAGCTGCGGTCAACGACGGTGAAGTTGTCGCCTCTCTGGCCGAGCGTATTCTGGGCCGCGTGGCTGCCGATGACATCCTGCGTCCGGGCACGGAAGAGGTGCTCGTGGCCGCGGGTCAGCTGATCGACGAACGGATGGCGGACATCATCGATGAGGCTGGCGTTCAGTCGACCCGTATCCGCTCGCCTCTGACCTGCGAGTCCGAGGAAGGCGTCTGTGCCACCTGTTACGGTCGTGACCTTGCTCGCGGTACCATGGTGAACACGGGTGAGGCTGTCGGCATCATCGCCGCCCAGTCCATCGGTGAACCCGGTACACAGCTGACGATGCGGACCTTCCACATCGGCGGTGTTGCGCAAGGTGGTCAGCAGTCGTTCCAGGAAGCAAGCCAAGCCGGCAACGTATCCTTCGAGAACCCGCAGATCCTGGTGAATGCCGCAGGCGAAAGTCTCGTCATGGGCCGGAACATGAAGCTGGTGATCAAGGACGATCACGGCGAAGAGCGTGCCAACCACAAGCTGGGCTACGGCTCCAAGCTGTTCGTCAAGGAAGGCGCGAAAGTGTCCCGTGGCGACAAGCTGTTCGAATGGGATCCCTACACCCTGCCGATCATCGCCGAGAAAGCCGGTGCCACCAAATACGTCGACCTGGTTTCGGGCCTTGCCGTCCGTGACGAGACCGACGAAGCAACAGGCATGACCCAGAAGATCGTGATTGACTGGCGCGCGGCCCCCCGTGGCAGCGACCTGAAGCCCGAGATCATTCTGGTCGGTGACGATGGCGAACCGGTCCGCAACGATGCGGGCAACCCGGTTCACTATCCGATGTCGGTGGATGCGATCCTGTCGGTCGAAGATGGCCAGAAGATCGAAGCCGGTGACGTTGTTGCGCGTATTCCGCGTGAAGGTGCCAAGACCAAGGACATCACCGGTGGTCTGCCGCGTGTGGCCGAACTGTTCGAAGCCCGCCGTCCGAAAGATCACGCGATCATCGCAGAAGCCGATGGTTACGTGCGCTTTGGCCGCGACTACAAGAACAAGCGCCGCATCACCATCGAACCGGCTGACGAGTCACTGGAGCCCATCGAGTACATGGTACCCAAGGGCAAGCACATCCCTGTTGTCGAAGGCGACTTCGTACAGAAGGGCGACTACATCATGGACGGTAACCCGGCTCCGCATGACATCCTGTCCATCATGGGTGTCGAAGCGCTGGCGAACTACATGATCGACGAAGTGCAGGATGTGTATCGTCTGCAAGGCGTGAAGATCAACGACAAGCACATCGAAGTCATCGTGCGCCAGATGCTGCAGAAGTGGGAGATCCTGGATTCAGGCGACACCACCCTGCTGAAAGGCGAACATGTCGACAAGCAGGAGTTCGACGCAGCCAACGAAAAGACCATCGCTCGCGGTGGTCGTCCGGCACAGGGCGAGCCGATCCTTCTGGGGATCACCAAGGCCTCGCTGCAAACGCGTTCGTTCATCTCGGCCGCGTCGTTCCAGGAAACCACCCGCGTACTGACCGAAGCGTCCGTGCAGGGCAAAAAGGACAAGCTGGTTGGTTTGAAAGAAAACGTCATCGTTGGTCGCCTGATCCCCGCCGGTACCGGTGGGGCAACTCAGGCCGTCCGCCACATCGCGCAGTCGCGCGACAATGTGGTGATCGAAGCCCGCCGGGAAGAGGCCGAAGCGGCCGCTGCCCTGGCTGCGCCGATCATGGATGATGATCTGGTCGGGGATGAGCTGGATGTTCTGGTGGAAATACCCGAAAGCCGCGAGTAATCGCCCGATTGACAAGTTAAGGAAGGCCCCGCGATTTCGCGGGGCCTTTTGTTTTTGCAGGGTTGAAACGCGCGCCACACTTAGGGCAGTTCCAGACCACTGGCATATCGCGCTTGCTGTATGAGACCTGCAATAACAGCAGGGTTTTTCTGATTTAGCCTAAACTGTGCTACCATCCGCCTTGAATTCACACAGGTGACGGGGGTGGATGATGAGAGCTGTCACAAAGCTGTCGCGCGTATTTTCGGTTTTCGGTCTGGGCCTGATGGCCGCCTGCACGGATTATGCCTATGTGGGGATGCCGCCGGGCCAGCCATCGCGTGAGATCGTGATCCCGAACGGCACGACGCGCCTGATCCCGATATCCGGCTCGATCGTCGGGCTGGCTTATGATGAGCCGAGAAGGCGGATCTTTCTGCGCAATCTTCCCGGTACCCAGCTACAGGAGCTTGACCGAAATGGCCGTGTCCTGCGTACCTTTGCGGCACAGCGGGTTCCGGCCGGATGCGGTGGCATCACACCTGACGAGTTCCCCATAAAGGAATGCGGGCTGGCCATTCGGGGCAGCGACGGCCATCTGTTCCTCGACCATCCGAACGGGGTGATGATCGCGGAACTGACCCGCGACGGCCAATTCGTGCGCAACATAACCCTCAGCCAGCCACAGGGGCCGATTGGCGGGCTGGCCTTTGATGAAACGACCGGCACGCTTTATGTACTGTTCATCCGCAATCGCCTGATCGCCGAGGTGGATTTGAACGGCACGGTTCTAAGGACGATCCGCGCGACCAATCCATCGGTCGGCGCAGCGGTGCAGATCGAACGCTTTGGCCTTGGCATCAACTCCAAACGCCGCGAGCTTTATGTCGCCCTTCAGAACGGCAACCAGCTTGGCGTTCTGGACATGTCCGGTGGGTTGATTGCAACGCACACGCTCAGCGCCGGGTTGGCTGTGGAAGGTATCGGAGGCGGTCGGGTCTCCGGTCTTTGATACGGGCACAGCGGGCGGTTTCGACACGCTCCGCACGCGTCAGAGCGCAATTCTTGCGCTGATCTGATTTGATGCGTTGACAGGCGGCTGTCCGATTGGGCCAATGGCCCGATCACTCTGCGCAGGGCCATATCTGACATGAACCCAAACACCAAAGGTGCCTTGCTGATGATGGGCAGCATGGCGGCCTTCACCCTGAACGACACTTTGGTCAAGGTCGCGCTTCGGGAACTGCCTTTGTTCCAACTGGTGGCCATGCGGGGCGTACTGGCCGTTTTCCTTGTCTACGGTCTTGCCCGCTATCTGGGGGCGCTGCACCTCAATTTCTCAAACCACGACCGGTGGCTGGTTGCGCTGCGCAGCCTGACCGAACTGTCGGCCACCTTCTTTTTCCTGACAGCGCTCAAGAACATGCCGCTTGCCAATGTGACGGCCATTCTGCAGGCGCTGCCCCTGACCGTGACGCTGGGCGCGGCGCTGGTCTTTTCCGAACAGGTCGGCTGGCGGCGCATATTGGCGATTGCCATTGGTTTTGGCGGCATGGTTCTGATCGTCAGACCCGGTCCTGACGGCTTCAGCCTGTATTCCATCTACGCGCTGATCGCAGTGGCTTCGATCACGGTTCGCGATCTGGTGACGCGACGCATGTCGCCCCAAGTTCCGTCAATGGTGGTGACACTGGCGACGTCTCTTTCCATCACGGTGGCCGCCGCGATTGCTTCGGTGTTCGAAGGATGGGTTCCGGTTTCCGGCGCTGCGGGTTCTTTGGTTGCAGCGGCGGCCGTGTTCGTCCTGATGGGCTATCTGTTCAGCGTCATGGTCATGCGTCAGGGCGATGTCGGGTTCATCGCGCCGTTTCGCTATTCCAGCCTGATCTGGGCCCTGGGGTTGGGCTGGGCCGTATTCGATGAATGGCCCGACGGCCTGACCATGCTGGGTGCGACACTGATCGTGGCCGCCGGACTGTTTACGCTGTTCCGGGAACGCGCGCGTCGGGAAGCGGCGTGAACCTGCGTGACAAAGCTCTGAACACTGGTTATCCGAAGGCGAAACCCGGCCTCCGGTTGCGGGTTCAGCTCAACATTGGCGCTTCTGGTGCAGGACGGTTTATGAACCCGGTTGAGCCTGCGCACCCATATCGGCACGGCCCGGATCAGCCAATTGCCGGGCAACCGGTATCGTGCTGTTGACACTCGGGCCGACTCCCCCTATTACGCGCGTCATCTCGGTGCCGGGGGCCGCCCCATAGCCGATTCCAGTAATGAGCTGGTCAAGGCCCGGACAATTTTGCAGTTCGCGCCCTCTGAGAAACAACCGCGACGTTCACCTCGGAATGGGAACGCTCGTGGGTTTTGCGCTTGTGGACGCATCAGCGCAGCGAAGTTAGCCGCACGCCAGTTGCGTGCATGTCATGTGTGTTGCAAACGGGGAAGAAACCGGAATGCCAACTATTCAACAGCTGATCCGCAAACCGCGGCAGCCCAAAGTAAAACGCTCGAAGTCCATGCACCTGGAGCAGTGCCCGCAGAAACGCGGCGTCTGCACACGTGTTTACACCACCACACCGAAGAAACCGAACTCGGCTATGCGTAAGGTTGCCAAAGTGCGCCTGACCAACGGGTTCGAGGTCATCTCGTACATCCCCGGTGAAAGCCACAACCTTCAGGAACACTCGGTTGTTCTGATCCGTGGCGGCCGTGTGAAAGACCTTCCCGGTGTGCGTTACCACATCCTGCGCGGTGTTCTGGATACTCAGGGCGTCAAAGACCGTAAGCAACGCCGTTCGAAATACGGCGCGAAGCGTCCCAAGTAAGAAGGAGAGGCTGATATGTCACGTCGTCACGCCGCCGAAAAACGCGAAGTCCTGCCTGACGCCAAGTTTGGCGATAAGGTTCTGACCAAATTCATGAACAACCTGATGATCGACGGCAAGAAGTCGGTCGCCGAGCGCATCGTCTACAACGCCTTTGACCGCGTCGAAAGCAAGATCAAGCGCGCGCCCGTCGAAGTGTTCCACGAAGCACTCGACAACATCAAACCGTCGGTCGAGGTTCGCTCGCGCCGGGTTGGTGGTGCAACCTATCAGGTTCCGGTCGAAGTCCGCCCCGAGCGCCGCGAAGCACTGGCCATCCGCTGGCTGATCACCGCTGCGCGCGGCCGCAATGAAAACACCATGGAAGAACGCCTCGCCGGTGAGCTGCTGGACGCTGTACAGTCCCGCGGTACCGCCGTGAAGAAGCGCGAAGACACCCACAAGATGGCCGAGGCGAACAAAGCCTTCAGCCATTACCGTTGGTAATCCCAGAGGCTTATCCAAATGGCACGCGAATATCCGCTCGAACTATACCGTAACTTCGGTATCATGGCGCACATCGACGCAGGTAAGACCACCTGCTCGGAGCGTATCCTGTATTACACTGGTAAATCCCACAACATCGGTGAGGTGCACGATGGTGCAGCCACCATGGACTGGATGGAGCAGGAGCAGGAACGCGGCATCACCATCACTTCGGCTGCAACTACCACCTTCTGGGAACGCACCGAAGACGGTCAGAATGCTGACACGCCTAAGCACCGCCTGAACATCATCGACACCCCCGGCCACGTTGACTTCACCATCGAAGTTGAACGCTCGCTGGCGGTTCTCGACGGTGCCGTCTGCGTTCTGGACGCAAACGCCGGTGTTGAACCCCAGACCGAAACCGTGTGGCGTCAGGCTGACCGCTACAAGGTTCCGCGTATGGTTTTCGTCAACAAGATGGACAAGATCGGCGCAGACTTCTTCAACTGCGTTCGCATGATCGAAGACCGCACCGGCGCACGTGCTGTTCCGGTTGGTATTCCGATCGGTGCCGAAACCGAGCTGGAAGGCCTGGTTGACCTCGTCACCATGGAAGAGTGGCTGTGGCAGGGCGAAGACCTTGGTGCAAGCTGGGTCAAAGCTCCGATCCGTGACAGCCTGAAAGACATGGCTGACGAATGGCGCGGCAAGATGATCGAAGCGGCCGTCGAAGAAGACGACGACGCGATGATGGCCTATCTGGAAGGCGAAGAGCCCGACGTTCCGACCCTGCGCAAACTGCTGCGCAAAGGTACGCTGGCGCTGCATTTCGTTCCGGTTCTGGGTGGCTCGGCGTTCAAGAACAAAGGCGTTCAGCCGCTGCTCAACGCTGTGATCGACTACCTGCCCAGCCCGCTGGACGTTGTTGATTACATGGGCTTCAAACCCGGCGACGAGGAAGAAGTTCGTAACATCGCACGTCGTGCCGATGACGACATGGCCTTCTCGGGTCTGGCGTTCAAAATCATGAACGACCCCTTCGTCGGTTCGCTGACCTTCACCCGCGTTTATTCGGGCACCATGCAGAAGGGCGACTCGATCCTGAACTCGACCAAAGGCAAGAAAGAGCGCATCGGTCGTATGATGATGATGCACTCCAACAACCGGGAAGAGATCGAAGAAGCGTTTGCAGGCGACATCATCGCGCTGGCGGGTCTGAAAGACACCACCACCGGTGACACCCTCTGCGATCCGAAGGATCCGGTGGTTCTGGAAACCATGACCTTCCCCGATCCGGTGATCGAGATCGCGGTCGAGCCCAAAACCAAGGGCGACCAGGAAAAGATGTCTCAGGGTCTGGCCCGTCTGGCCGCCGAAGACCCGTCCTTCCGCGTGGAAACCGACCTGGAATCGGGTCAGACCATCATGAAGGGCATGGGCGAACTTCACCTGGACATCCTGGTGGACCGTCTCAAGCGCGAGTTCAAGGTCGAAGCCAACATCGGTGCGCCTCAGGTGGCTTATCGTGAAACCATCTCGATGCCGGTCGAACACACCTATACCCACAAGAAACAGTCGGGTGGTTCGGGTCAGTTCGCTGAAGTCAAGCTGGAGATCCAGCCCACCGAGGCAGGCGAAGGTTACTCGTTCGAAAGCCGCATCGTTGGTGGTGCCGTTCCGAAGGAATACATCCCCGGTGTTGAAAAAGGCATCAACTCGGTCATGGACAGCGGCCCTCTGGCTGGCTTCCCGGTGATCGACTTCAAGGTTGCCCTGCTGGACGGTAAGTTCCACGACGTCGACTCGAGCGTTCTGGCATTCGAAATCGCGGCCCGTATGTGTATGCGTGAAGGCATGCGCAAAGCTGGCGCGAAGCTGCTGGAACCGATCATGAAGGTCGAAGTGATCACCCCGGAAGAATACACCGGCGGTATCATCGGTGACCTGACTTCGCGTCGGGGCCAGGTGTCGGGTCAGGAATCCCGCGGCAACGCAATCGCGATCGACGCGTTTGTTCCGCTGGCGAACATGTTCGGCTACATCAACACCCTGCGTTCGATGTCGTCGGGCCGTGCCCAGTTCACCATGCAGTTCGACCACTACGATCCGGTTCCGCAGAACATCTCGGACGAGATCCAGGCGAAATACGCATAAGCGACGATTTGAGGGAGCGCCGTTCCGGGGCTCCCTTCATTACAGAAAAAGGAGGCCATCATGGCAAAGGAAAAGTTTGAGCGTACAAAACCGCACGTCAACATCGGCACGATTGGGCATGTTGACCATGGTAAGACGACGCTGACCGCAG
>NZ_JBQFZP010000017.1:0-63371 GCF_056542305.1 Ruegeria sp. AD9 | reverse complement strand
AGGATCAGGCCGCATTCAGCCCGGTGCTAATACGCTGGAAAAACTCAATCAACTCCTCGACCTGCTCGAAGAACTCCAAGCCGTCAAAGTCTGACCGAACGCACATTTGGTCGCGCGGGCCACCATTGCCGGTTTTCTTTAAGAGACGCAGGTTGGAGTTGCCTAGGCGTCACACACTCCCATCACAAAACGTCTTCCGTCTCAAGCTGAAAGCACCCCGGGTTCTGAGCACAATGCACCTTCACGTTTGACGACGGACCACTTTCGGCCAAAACCTCCAACTCTGTAATACCTGGTGCCAATTCCTTTTGGCCACCGTCGAACGACGGCCTTCCACGCGGGCCAAGTCAGTCATTTCAATCGCACACAAGAGCCATGACACCCTTTGAAAGCAGGCTTTCCCTGCTCAACAAAATACTGGATGTTGGATACAATATCCTCTATAGCTGCGCGTATCGATTGATTCAGGGAGGATCACATGCTCAAGAAACTCGCCGCACTGGCGGCCCTCACCACCATCACCACGGTTCCTGCGATGGCGGACACGCTGGACGATGTCGTAGATCGCGGGACATTGCGCTGCGGTGTTGTGTTGGATTTTCCGCCAATTGGGTATCGCGACGCGAATAACGAACCGGCAGGCTTTGATGTCGAATACTGCAATGATCTGGCCGCCGCTCTTGAAGTTGAGGCCGAAATCCTGCCGCTGACCTGGGCGGAACGCCTGCCAGTGATCGTCACCGGACGCGCAGACGTTGTGTTCGGAGCAACCTCGGACAGCCTTGAACGGGCGCGGACGGTGGGCTTTACCATTCCTTACGCCATCTATTATGCGCAGGGTGTGGTGAATGCCGAAAGCGGCATTGAAACCTTCGAGGATATCCGTGGCAAGCGCGTGGCTGCCGCGATCGGCACCGTACCCGAACAGGAATGGCTGAAGATCGCCGCCGAATGGGGTGAAGAAGGCAATTATCAGGGCTATCAATCCGAGAACGAAGTGTTCCTGGCGGTGGCTCAGGGCAAGGCCGATATCGGCATTACCACAAACACTGCCGTGCTGCCGATTACCCAGCAATATGAAACCGTTGTTGCCGGTCCTCGCATGCCATGGACCACCGACTACACTTCGGTTGTCGGCAAGCGCGAAGATGTCACCTGGCTGAACTTCTTGAATCTGTTCGTGACCCACCAGGTGCGTTCGGGGCGCTATCAGGAGCATTGGGGAAATTATGTCGGTGGCGAAGCCCCCGAACTTCGCATTCCCGGCGTAATGTACTGATCCTTTACTGTACCAACCTTTCGCCCGGTTCTCTTCGGGCGAAAGGACCGGTAAATTGCGCGAGGAACACCCGTGTTCGACTATAACTTCCATTGGCGACCGGTGATGAAAAGCCTGCCAGACCTGCTAGAAGCATCGCTGCTGACGATACAGGTTGCCGTGCTGGCAATGGTCCTTGGCATCATCATCGGGCTTTGTCTGGCACTGACGCGGCTGCACCTGAAAGGACCGCTTTACTGGTTCGCCTCAGCCTGGGTCGAACTGGCGCGCAATACTCCGGCACTGTTCCAGCTGTTCTTTTTCGGCTTCGGGCTTGGTGCCTTTGGCTTGCATCTGTCGCCGTACTTCATCGTGCTGGCTGGACTGACATTCAATTGCGCCGGTTATCTGGCTGAAAACTTCCGTGGCGGTTTTCAGGCCGTCCCCGAGACACAGTTACGTGCGTCGCGATCGCTGGGCATGACTGCGTGGCAGGCTTACACACGCGTCGTGATCCCGCAGGTGTTTCGCATTGTCTATCATCCGATCACGAACCAGATGGTCTGGGCAGTTTTGATGTCGTCACTGGGTATGCTGGTCGGCTTCCGGGAACTGTCGGGCGAAACGCAGTTCTTTGCCTCGCGCACTTTCCGAATCTTTGAGTATTTCGCCGTCACCGCGGTCATCTACTACGTGATCGTCAAAATCATCCTTCTTGCCTCGCGCCTGCTGGCGTCCCGGCTTTTCCGCTACTGAAGGAGGCACAGATGCAACCCACTGTCAGCTTTTTCAGCGGCTTCAACATCAACGATCTGTGGTTTCTGGGCGAAGCCGCGTTGCGAACGCTCTGGATTTCAGTGCTTTCGATTTCCATTGGAACGGTTTTTGGCATGGTGTGCGGTTGGCTTCTGTACGAGGGCAAACTGGCAGCGACCCTGACGTTGGCTCCGGTTCTGGACATTTTCCGTTCGGTCCCTCTGATCATCCAACTGGTGCTGTTTTACAACTTTGCACCAATTGTCGGACTCAATCTGGACCCGTTCGCCTCGGGCGTGGTGATCCTGTCCATCTACACGGCAGCACTGGTTGCGAATGTCGCGCGCGGCGGGATTGAGGCCGTCGGCGATCCGATGCGCCGCGCGGCGCGCAGTCTGGGCATGACCTATTGGCAGGATCTGCGCTATGTCGTCTTCCCGATCGGTGGGCGCGCGGTGTTCCCGGCATGGGTCGGGGTCGCGTTGGGTGTGATGAAAGACAGCGCACTGGTCTCAGTTCTGGGCTATGTCGAGCTGCTCAAGGCCAGCCAGATCCTGATCACCCGCACGCAGGAACCGTTCCTGATTCTGACAATCGCTGGCGCGTTCTATTTCGCGCTCAGCTATCCGATTTCGCGGTATTCCGCGTCGCTAGAAAAAAGGTGGGCCCAATGATCGAAATTCGCGACCTGCACAAATATTTCGGATCGCTGCATGTGCTGAAAGGTATCGATCTGGATGTGCAGAAAGGAGAAGTTCTGTCGGTGATCGGTGCGTCGGGCTCCGGTAAATCGACCCTTCTCTATTGCATCAACGGGCTGGAACCGATCCAACAAGGATCGGTCTGGGTTGATGGCATTGATGTTCATGCAAAAGGCACCGATATCAACAAGCTGCGCACAAAGCTGGGGATGGTGTTCCAGCAATGGAACAGCTTTCCGCACCTGACAGCAATGGAAAACGTTGCGTTGGCCCCGAAGATTGTCAAAGGCAAGTCGAGGGACGAGGCGCGTGACATTGCCGCAAAGCAGTTGACCCATGTAGGGTTGGGCGAGAAGCTGAACGTCTTTCCCTCGGCCTTATCGGGCGGTCAGCAGCAGCGACTTGCCATTGCCCGCGCGCTGGCGATGGAGCCGGAATACATGCTGTTTGACGAAGCAACCTCGGCGCTGGATCCTGAACTGGTGGGCGAGGTTCTCGACACGATGCGGTTATTGGCCGAAGAAGGGATGACGATGATTTGTGTCACGCATGAGATGGGTTTCGCTCGTGATGTATCAGACCGGGTTGCTTTTTTTCATCAGGGCGTGATGGAAGAGATCGGTCCGCCTGCCCAGATTTTTAGCGAAGCCCAATCCGAACATACCCGCAAATTTCTGTCGAATGTGCGATAAAAGCCCCCGCCCCAATACAATTAGGAAGGTTACCTTCATGTCCCAGAATATCTTCACCGGCACCATGCCAGCCCTGATGACCCCCTGCAAACCGGACCGGACACCGGATTTCGACGCGCTGGTGAAAAAGGGCAAGGAAATGATCGAAGCAGGTATGTCTGCCGTGGTCTATTGCGGCTCGATGGGCGACTGGCCTCTCTTGTCGGATGCCGAACGGATGGAAGGTGTCGAACGTCTGATCGCGGCCGGACTGCCTGTTGTCGTCGGCACCGGTGCGATAAATTCGAAATCCGCCGTAGCGCTTGCCGCGCATGCGCAAAAAGTTGGTGCGGCAGGGCTTATGGTGATCCCGCGTGTATTGTCGCGTGGATCGTCCATCGCGGCGCAGCGCAACCATTTCAAAGCGATCCTGTCGGCTGCACCTGATATTCCGGCAATCATCTATAACAGCCCGGTTTACGGCTTTGCGACGCGCGCCGATCTGTTCCTGGAACTGCGCGCAGATCATCCCAACCTGGTTGGGTTCAAGGAATTCGGTGGCAAAAGCGATCTGCGCTATGCGGCGGAACACATAACCTCGAAAGATGATCAGGTCACACTGATGGTTGGTGTAGACACTGAGGTCTACCATGGCTTCGTCAATTGCGGTGCCACCGGCTCGATCACAGGGATTGGCACTGCCCTGCCAAAAGAGGCACTTCTGCTGGCGGCCCTTTGTCAAAAAGCGGCAGCCGGTCATGCCGAAGCCCGCCTTCGCGCGCGGGAACTGGAAGAGGCCTTTGGTGTGCTTGCCAGCTTTGACGAGGGCACCGATCTGGTACTGTATTACAAACACCTGCTGGTCCTGAACGGCGAAGAAGAGTACCGCTTGCACTTCAACGAAACCGACGAGTTGACGGATGCCCAGCGCAACTATTGCGAACAGCAATACGACCTGTTCCGCACTTGGTTTACTGATTGGTCCGGCCAGGGCGGGGTCATTGCTGAATGCATGTGATTGACAGTCACACCGGGGGAATGCCTACGCGGGTAATCCTCGACGGTGGCCCCGATCTGGGATCCGGCCCACTGGCCGAGCGTGCACGACGCTTGGCCACCGAGCATGAGGTGTTCTACAAATCCATCTTACTGGAACCGCGCGGACAACCCGGAATGGTGGGCGCGCTTCTGGTCGCGCCCGAAGATCCAAGGTGTGAGACCGGCGTGATCTATTTCGATGCGGATGCCGTTCTGGGCATGTGCGGGCATGGCACCATCGGCCTGGGTGTCACTCTGGCCCATATGGGTCGGATCCGGCCGGGCACGCACCGGGTGGAAACCCCGGTCGGGGTCATCTCGGTGGAGTTGCTGGACGCCAATACCGTGCGCGTCACAAATGTCGAGAGTCGGCGCGTGCGGGCATCTGTGCAGATTGAGTTTGACGGCCATGGGTCGATAACCGGCGATCTTGCCTATGGCGGGAATTGGTTCTTCATTGTTGATCCCAGCCCGATCCCGGTGATTCCGGGAAATATTCGTGCGTTGACAGATCTGACCATCGCCATACGTGAAGCCTGCATCGCACAGGGCGTGTGTGGTGAGAACGAGGAACTGGTCGATCACGTGATCCTACAGGATCAATCCCCCAACAAGGATGTTCACAGCCGCAACTTTGTACTGTGCCCGGACAATCAATATGACCGGTCGCCCTGCGGTACGGGCAGTTCGGCGCGCCTCGCCTGTCTGGCGGAAAACGGGGCGCTGGCCGCCGGGGAAGAGATTGTGCAGGAAAGCGTGATCGGCAGCCCCTATGTGCTGAGCTACCAACCCGGCCCAAACGGGGGTGTCATTCCCACCCTGACCGGGCAGGCGCATATCATGTCGGAAGGCAGGTTGGTTTTCGCGCCGAATGATCCGTTCCGTGATGGTATCGCGCTTTGAAATCAAGTCCGGGGACAGACACTGTCCGGTCCCCGACCCCGCACCACGATTTGAGAACCTGTAACCATGCAGCATGACACCAAAACGGACATAGTTGTGATCGGTGCTGGCATCATTGGCATCAGCGCTGCGCTGGAATTGCAAAAGCGTGGAAGGCAGGTGCTGGTGCTGGACCGTGAAGGCGTTGCAGCCGGAGCGTCAAAGGGCAATGCCGGGGCCTTTGCCTTTACAGATATCGTGCCGCTTGCAACCCCAGGGATCATGCGCAAAGCACCAAAATGGCTGCTCGATCCGCTGGGGCCTTTGTCGATTCCACCCGCTTATGCGCTGAGTATTGCACCGTGGATGCTCCGGTTCTGGCGGGCCAGTTGGCGGGATCGTTATGCTGCCTCACTGTCCGCACAGGCCGCGCTGATGAACCAAAGCCGCTCCGCGCTGGAGCGCCAGATCACATATGTAGACGGCGAGGCGCTGATGCAGCGCGAAGGCCAGTTGCAGTTGTTCGAGAATGAGAGCGAATTCCGTGCCAGCCTGCCCACCTGGGACCTGCGCAAGGACCATGGCATCCCGTTTGATCTTTTGGACAGTCCGGATGCAATTGCCGAGATTCAACCCGGACTGAACCGGCGTTTCACCCATGCGGGTTTTACCCCGACATGGATGAATACCGTCGATCCGGCCCGCTGGACGGACCATCTGGCGGAACAGTTCATCGCGCGCGGTGGGCAGGTTAAGATCGCAGGGATCACGGCACTGATACCAACCGATGACGGCGTGCGTCTCATCACCGTCAACGGTGACATTTCGGCAGGTCAGGTGATTGTTGCCGCCGGAGCCTGGTCACACCAACTGGCCAAGACCCTGGGGGATCATATCCCGCTTGAGACCGAGCGGGGTTATAACACGACCCTTCCCGAAGGCGCTTTTGACCTGCGCACTCATCTGACCTTTGGGGGGCATGGGTTTGTGGTAACCCGGATCAACGGCGGCGTGCGCATCGGCGGTGCAGTCGAACTGGGTGGATTGAAGCTGGCCCCGAATTACCGGCGCGCTGACACGTTGCTGGCCAAGGCCGGGCGCTTCATGCCAGACCTGAACCTGGAAGGCGGCACGCAATGGATGGGCTTTCGCCCTTCACTGCCTGACAGCCTGCCAGTGATTGACCGATCTTCGCGCGCACCACAGGTACTTTATGCCTTTGGCCATGGTCATCTGGGGCTGACCCAATCCGCAGGCACGGCCGAATTGGTGGCCGATCTGGTCACTGACGCCAAGCCGGTGCTCGATATGTCACCTTTCTCATCCACACGCTTCTAATCTGGAGAAAACCTTATGAAAATCACCGGGCTGAACGTATATCAGGTGGATCTGCCGCTGAAAGAAGGCCGCTATAGCTGGTCCAACGGCAATTTTGTCGAAGTGTTTGACAGCACCGTTCTGGAAATCATCACGGATGAAGGGTTGAAGGGCTATGCCGAATGCTGCCCGCTTGGCTCGGCCTATCTGCCGTCTTTTGCGCTCGGCGTCCGGGCCGGGCTGGCAGAGCTGGCCCCGCATTTGATCGGGCAGGATCCACTGAATATCGGTCAGATCAACCGTACGATGGATGCGGCCTTGCGGGGTCATCCCTATGCCAAGGCTCCGGTGGATATTGCCTGCTGGGATCTGCTGGGCAAGGCCACGGACCAGCCGCTTTACACATTGCTGGGGGGCGCTGCGCAGGATGATGTGGTGCTTTATCGCGCGATCAGTCAGGAAGCACCTGAGATCATGGCCAAAAAGATCGAAGGCTATGCTGCCGAAGGCTACACCAAGTTTCAGCTCAAGGTGGGTGGCGAGGCCAATGACGACATCGACCGTATCCACGCCACCCGCGCCGTTCTGAAAAAGTCGGACCTGCTTGTAGCAGACGCCAATACCGGCTGGACCCGGCACGAGGCCGCACGCGTGGTGGGCGCGATTTCGGGTCTGGATGTCTATGTGGAACAGCCTTGCCTGACCTATGAGGAATGCGTGTCGATCCGCCGCCGCACCGCGTTGCCCTTCGTGATGGACGAGGTGATCGACACTCCCAACACGCTGGTCCGCGGCATTGCCGAAGACGCGATGGATGTGATCAACCTGAAGATCTCGAAAGTCGGAGGGTTGACCAAAGCCCGTCTTATGCGTGACCTCTGCGTGGCGCACGGCATCCCCATGACGATCGAAGACACCTGGGGCGGTGACATCACCACGGCGGCCATCGCACATCTGGCCCGTTCAACGCCGTCCGAGTTCACATTCTCTGCCACGGATTTCAACTCTTACGGCACGGTGGACATTGCCGAGGGTGCGCCAAAGCGTGTCAACGGCCGGATGACCGCACCCGCCCATCCGGGTCTGGGTGTTACACCGATTTTTGACGCTCTGGGCGAGCCTGTCGCACAATATTGAGAGATCCGATGCGGAGCAGCAAAACCGTTCATATCATTTCAGCCCATGCAGAAGGCGAAGTAGGGGATGTTATCGTTGGGGGCGTCGCCCCGCCACCGGGCGACACCTTGTGGGAACAGCGCAGCTTTGTCGCGGGCGACCAGACGCTGCGCAACTTCGTTCTGAACGAACCCCGGGGCGGTGTTTTCCGTCATGTCAATCTTCTGGTGCCCCCAAAACACCCCAAGGCCGACGCGGCCTTTATCATTATGGAACCCGAAGACACACCGCCGATGTCAGGTTCGAACTCAATCTGTGTTTCAACCGTATTGCTGGATGGCGGGATCATTCCGATGCAGGAACCCGAAACTCATATGGTGCTTGAGGCCCCGGGCGGGCTGGTTCATGTCCGGGCAGAATGCAGCGGTGGCAAAGCGCAACGCATTTTCGTGCAGAACCTGCCCAGCTTTGCCGACAAACTGTCCGTCCCGCTTGAGGTGCCCGGATTGGATACGATCATGGTTGATACTGCCTATGGGGGTGACAGTTTTGTCGTGGTCGATGCACAGGCGTTGGGGTTCGAAATTGTCGAACATGAGGCCCGTGACATCGCTCGATTGGGGGTGAAGATCACCAATGCAGCCAATGAACAGCTTGGGTTTTCGCATCCTGAAAATCCGGATTGGGACCACATTTCATTCTGTGCTTTCTGCGGCCCGATCAGCCAGACCGAGACCGGATTGACTGGCAAATCTGCCGTCGCAATCCAACCGGGCAAAGTTGATAGATCGCCCACGGGTACAGCGGTTTCCGCACGCATGGCGCTGATGGCTGCAAAGGGGTTGATGTCGCCGGGTCAGACATTCGATGCGGTCTCGATCATCGGATCACGGTTCACTGGCAGGATCGTCGATGCCACCGAGGTGGCGGGCCGTGCCGCGATTGTCCCCGAAATCAGTGGGCGCGGCTGGATCACCGGCATTCATCAACACATGCTTGACCCAGATGACCCCTGGCCTGGCGGGTATCGCTTGTCGGACACCTGGGGTGTCTGACTAAACAATGCATTGACCGTGCCCGCTCTCAGGGAAAGGCGGTCACAGAAGGTTCCATTCGCACTTGGTCTTACCTCGCTGTCTCAGCAGGGTTGAATCAACATGGATATTGGATGCATTATCAAACGGAGTGTCCTTAATCAGCTTTCTGGGTGGCCGAGTCGCGGCTTAGCTTGGAATAACGCCGGTAACCGGTAGCTGTACCCAAACAAGTGGCAGGAAAGATATGGCAGGAAAGCGCGCGATAACCAAGCAAAGCCTACCAGATGTCATCGCGAACGATCTTCGTGAACGTATTCTGAACGGTGAACTTGCCGAAGGTGAAGCTATTCGTCAGGAAGCTCTGGCCGAAGAATACGACGTATCTCGGATGCCCATCCGCGAAGCCCTAAAGCGTCTGAACGCTGAAGGCCTGATTCAATGGGCCAATAATCGGGGCGGATCGGTTACCAAACACTCATTGAACGAGATTGGAGAAATATTCGACCTTCGAATGCTTATTGAAGTCGATCTGTTCCGCAGAGCCATTCCGCAGATGACATCTGCCGACTTTGCCCGATGCAACGAGATATTGACGCAGATGGAAGCGTCTTATGACGAGAATGACGTCAGCAAGTGGGGGATCCTGAATTACCAATATCACTCCGCCCTCTACGCGGCGTCGCAGAGGAAACTGACGAATGAATTGCTGGACCGCGTCAATCTGCAATCAGACCGCTATGTCCGAATGCATTTGAGCGTGATGAAGCAGCGGGAACCGGCGAAAAAGGAGCATCGAGAGCTGTTGAAACTTGCGCAAGCAGGGAACGTTGACGAAGCCTGTAACATGCTGATGCGGCACATCCGGCGAACAAAGGAGCAGCTGCTGGAGATGATCGTAGCAAAACGCGCCATGGAGGAGACCTAACAGGGCGCTTGATTGTCTCTCTTAATTGGATACATTATCCATAGCTTCAGAATCGTAAATATGGAACCTTCATGACCTGCTCCCCCCATGGTAAGCACCTCATCGCTGGAAATTGGCTTTCAGGTGACACGTTTTTTCAGTCACAGCCCGCTTTTGGACCGTCACACAGTTTTTCGGTGGGGCGCCTTCAGGATGTTGACGCGGCTGCGGAAGCTGCCGAAGAAGCGTTCTGGAGCTATGGTTTGTCGACCCGGGAAGACCGCGCGGCATTTCTGAATACCATAGCAGATGAGATCGAAGCCCGCGCCGAGGCGATTACTGCAATAGGCACGCAGGAAACCGGCCTGCCCGAGGCCCGTCTGCAAGGTGAGCGGGGTCGCACATCGGGTCAACTTCGCTTGTTTGCGACACATATTCTGAGTGGTGAGTATCTGGATCGGCGCCACGACGGCCCGTTGCCAGACCGCTCGCCGCTGCCGCGCCCGGATCTGAAAATGATTCAGCGCCCTATTGGCCCTGTCGCCGTATTCGGTGCTTCGAATTTCCCTTTGGCCTTTTCAACTGCAGGCGGCGACACCGCAGCCGCTTTGGCTGCTGGGTGCCCCGTTGTCGTAAAAGGGCACAGCGCTCACCCGGGTACCGGTGAGATCATAGCCGAGGCCATACATGCTGCCATCGAACGCTGCAAAATTCATCCCGGTGTTTTCAGTCTGATTCAGGGGGGTGACCGGACCGTGGGTTCCGCTTTGGTACAACACCCGCTGATCAGGGCTGTCGGATTCACTGGCTCATTGGCTGGTGGTCGGGCACTGTTCGATCTATG
Source organism: Ruegeria sp. AD9 (assembly GCF_056542305.1). Taxonomy (NCBI): domain Bacteria; kingdom Pseudomonadati; phylum Pseudomonadota; class Alphaproteobacteria; order Rhodobacterales; family Roseobacteraceae; genus Ruegeria; species Ruegeria sp. AD9. The sequence continues at coordinate 52,847 of NZ_JBQFZP010000017.1, read as the reverse complement.
TGCCGCGCGTCCTGAGCCAATCCCGTTTTTCGGTGAACTTGGCTCGGTCAACCCGATGTTCATTCTCGATGCTGCGCTGACGAACCGGGGCGACAACATTGCTCAGAACTGGGCGGGGTCGCTGACCATGGGCGCAGGTCAGTTCTGTACCAACCCCGGGGTCGCCGTTATGCTGGCGGGTGCAGCAGCGGACCGCTTCGCTGAGACCGCGCGAACCGCCCTGTCAAAGACACCCGCGCAGACCATGCTAACCGACGGCATCGCCGACGCTTATCGAGCTGGTCAGGCAAGGATCGCCAATACAACAGGTGTGCAGGAGGTTCTGACCTCGATGCGTGGCCAACGCACCGCGTCCCCGCACCTGTATCGCACCAATGCTGTGAACTGGCTGGCAAACGAAACCCTTGGTGAAGAGGTTTTTGGCCCGCTAGGCGTTATTGTGACCGCCGAAACGCCTGACGAAATGCAGGCCGTCGCACACAGCCTGCAAGGTCAGCTGACCTGTACACTGCATATGGATGATGCGGACATGGACACCGCGCGTTCCCTGATGCCGATCCTCGAGCGCAAGGCCGGGCGTGTGCTGGCCAATGGCTTTCCCACGGGCGTCGAGGTCTGCGACAGCATGGTGCATGGCGGCCCCTACCCCGCTTCGACCAATTTCGGTGCTACCTCGGTTGGCACATTGTCAATCCGGCGGTTCCTGAGACCAGTGTGTTACCAAAACATGCCAGACGCTTTGTTACCCGAACAATTCCTCTGATCCTTCAACAACACGCTGCAAAAGCATCAAGGCTCATCGCGAGAAAAGCGATGAGCCAAGTGCCCTATGCGCGAGTTTGACGGATACTGCGCTTTGGCCTGTTCAGTTGCTTTGCTAAACACCTGCCAGTTAGCCCCACTTACGGCTCTCTTTTCCATTGGTGTTAGCATGTTGTTCATACCTACTGACCATGGCGGAGACCATCGCCCACATATCCGTAAGTGTTTAAGCTGGTAAACGCGGATTAAAAAACAACTTGCTACAAATACACACCATAATGCATAAATATTGCTGGCATTTTAGAGCATTTGAATAAGAATAACACGTTTCTGGGGGCAAAAATCGAGCTTGGCGCGCTTCGCGCTTACTTAGACCCGTCGGGGGAAGGGGCTCTGGTTTGACTTGGTTAAAGATTGTGTTGGTTGTATTTGTTGTCGCGCTCATGCCGGCGCAGGCCCTTGCCAACATCGGAACAGTTATCAGCGCCAAGCAAGGCGCTCAGATCATTCGCGCCGGAAACACTCAGCCTGTCATTTCAGGAATGGACGTTGAATCAGGCGATACGATATCTACAGATCACAGCGGTTTGGTACAGATCGTATTTGTGGATGAAACAAAAATTGCCGTTGGCCCCAATGCGCATATGGTGTTGGACGTGACTATGCTGCGCGGCAATCGAAAGGCCAAAAGCTTTGCCGTGCAGGCCTTGGGTGGCAGCTTTCGATTCATTTCCGGCAAAAGCCGAAAAGGTGCATATTCGATCAAGACACCGACTGCGACTATGGCAGTTCGTGGTACAACTTTCGACATGTGGGTCGTATCACAAACCCAGAGTGCAATGCTTGTCCTGCACGGAACGGTTCAAATGTGCAGTGCACAGGGGTCTTGCAGGTCCACAGGCCGCGTATGCAGCATGTATGCCACCAGTGGAGGCGGGACAGTCGGGCGGCCTGCTGATCAGGCGCAGTATGATCAGGCGCTGAAATCTGGTTTCCCATTTGTTCAGTCGCAGGAAGGCCTGCTGCCTCCATTGCAGGTGAGGGTTGAGGGGTGTTCTGGCGAAGGTGCACCCGTGCAGCAGGCCAAAGTCGACAGGGCCGACATTCGCAGAACTGCGCCGCAGCCGCGCGCAATCAGCGTCGCAGCACCGCCATCGCCCCCGTCACAACCAGAGCCGGAAGTAGAACCCGAACCGGAACCGGAAGAACCTGAACCGGAACCAGAAGAGCCTGAACCGGAAGAACCGGAACAACAGGAGCCGGGAAACGAACTGGTCCAATAGCGCTTTTGACCAATTGGGCTTTGCCTCACTTTTTCGGAGAACGACGTGAGCAACGAGAAGCGCAAAACCAGGACAGGGAAATGGGCGTTCCGCCTTGTCGGATTGTGTCTGATCCTGGTGGGCTGTTTCATCAGGGTCATGGATCCCTATCCGGTGCGAATGACCCGTCTGATCTATTTCGACGTTCTGCAAAGGTCATCTCCGCGAGAGTTCAATCCCGACCTTCCCATACGGGTTGTAGATATTGACGAAGCCTCTCTGGCCAATTGGGGGCAATGGCCCTGGCCCCGGACTCTGGTGGCGCAAATGGTTCAGAATCTGGGTGAATACGGTGCTGCGGCTATCGCATTTGATATGTTGTTCGCTGAGCCTGACCGGTTTTCCCCCTCACGGCTTCTGAACGATCCGTCTCTGGAAGGGGTTCTTACAGTTGAACGGCACGCTCAAAAGCTCGATAACGATGTCTTGCTTGGGATGGAAATCGCCTATTGGCCGGTCGTTCTTGGGACTGCCGCACGAATGTCGGCGGAAGGAAACCCCATCACTGCAAAAGCAGGTATCATTGAATTCGGTGAAAATCCCGCCGCGGGTCTAATTTCAGTTCCTCATTGGACGCCAATTGCGCCTCCGTTGGACCGGACCGCGGCAGGTATTGGTGGGGTCAACGTCTCGCCCATCGGGGGAACAGGTATCATGCGCCGCGTGCCGGTTCTTTGGCGCGGGCCGGATGGGTTGTTGCCGGGTCTGTCAATTGAAGCCCTGAGAGTTGCCTTGGGCGAGACCAATATTGTGGCCGAAGGTGCACAGGATGAAACAGGCATCATGTTGGCGGTTGAGGTCGGGGGATACCGGATACCAACAACAGAAAACGGCGAGATTTGGCTGAGATACAGGCGCGATGCGCCCGAGCTGTATATTTCGGCCAACGATATCCTCAAAGGCTCGGATGATGCGGACGTTCGGGCGGAAGTTGAGGGGCGGATCATACTGATCGGAACGTCGGCCGCCGGTTTATTCGATATGCACCAGACGGCGCTTGGCGAGAGCGTTCCCGGCGTTTCAATTCACGCCCAGGTGCTGGAACAGGTCCTGACCAACGAAATGCTAAGCCGCTCGGATGTGACCGCTGCGCAGGAAATGCTTGCCTTCGCCTTTCTCGGGCTTGTCGTGATTGCCGTCATGTCCAGTTTTGGTGCGGTTGCATCTTTCATTGCAGGCGGTGTCGCCGCTGCCGCCGTTCTGATATTGAGTTGGCTGGTCTTTCAAAACCAGTCGGTTTTGTTCGACGCCACATTTCCGCTTATCGGTGGCATGGCTAATTTCGGGCTGCTGGCAGGATATCTTTTCCTGTCTACCGAACGGGAAAAGCGCAAAATCCGAAAAGTCTTTTCTCATTACGTCGCCCCGGAGATCCTTGATGAGATGGAAGCCTCGGGACATCAGCTGCAATTGGGAGGTGAGACGCAGGATATCACAGTGATGTTTTCCGACATCCGGGGTTTTACACCTTTGTCTGAGTCCGCATCTGCCACCGAGCTGGTCTCGCTGCTGAATGCGCTTTTTTCCAGTATCGGCGACCAGATACTGGCTGAACGAGGAACCATCGACAAGTTTATCGGCGACGCTGTTATGGCGTTCTGGAACGCGCCTTTACCTGTCGCTGACCACCCGTGCCGGGCTGCATTAGCCGCGCTGAAGATGCGGCGCGCTTTGGCAGAGTTCAATGCATCCGACATCATGCGAAACCGCCCCCCTATCGCGCTGGCAACGGGGCTTGCGACCGGACAGGCCTGCGTCGGCAATATCGGCTCGCAGAAACGGTTCAACTATACGGTCATCGGTGACGTCGTGAATGTCTCAGCGCGAATCGAACAATGCTGTCGAACGGTCGACTACGACATCGTCGTTTCAAACGGCGTCCATGAAATCACGCATGGGAATCTGGCCATGTTAGAGGCCGGGCATGTTGATCTGAAAGGCAAAGCCAACCCGGAACCCGTCTTTGTTTTGGTGGGCGATCAGACCCTGTTGCAAACAACGGCATTCCAGGATCTCAGGACTGCACATGCAGAGCTGATTTTGGCGATCACAAATCGACACCCTAACAGCCTGGTCAAGACCTTGTGCCAACAGTGCGAAAATCTGGCTGAAGACATCGAGCCCGGCTTGCGTCAGTTCTACAGGGCGCTGCCCGGTCGTGCCGCTGATTTCCGGTCGAACCTACCATCCGGGCAATTCATGTTCACACGCCACAATCTTGGTTAACCAGTCACGTTTTCCGGCGCTTGCCCTCTTTGGGTCACGCTCACACCGGAACAAACTGATGCAGAACGGGTCGAAAACTGCCGTTACTGTAGTCTCTGCCCGTCATTTCCGAAGTAATATGCACGGTTGGGATCAAACCCGAATTGTACATCGTCACCCGGAGCAATTGCATGCTGGCCAAACAAACGGACTGTAATTGGCACGTTGCTGGTTTGCAGAATGACATTGGTGTCACCGCCCAATTGCTCAACATGCGAAACGGTGCCGGCGATCGGCCCACCGCTTTCCAGGCGGATGTCTTCCGGGCGCAGCCCCAGTTCGCGCGGATCGCCCGGGGTCAGGTTGTCCGCCGGCAGAAAATTCATGGACGGTGCACCAAGAAAGCCCGCAACAAAGCGGTTTGCCGGGTTGTTGTACAGCTCCATGGGGCTGCCGACCTGTTCCACCCGTCCGTCGCGCAGCACCACAATCTTGTCGGCCAGTGTCATCGCTTCTGTCTGATCGTGTGTGACGTAGATCATCGAGGCCGAAAGTTGCCTGTGCAGATTTGCGATCTCGATCCGGGTGTTCATGCGCAAAGCAGCATCAAGATTGGACAGCGGTTCGTCGAACAGAAACAGCTTGGGTTGGCGAACGATGGCACGACCGATTGCAACACGCTGGCGCTGCCCCCCCGACAGTTCGGATGGATAGCGGTCAAGATAGGGCTCCAACCCCAGCATCCGGCTCGCCTCGGCGACGCGCTCGTCGATCACGGCCTTCGCCTGGCGTTCCTGTTTCAGGGCAAGGGTCAGGTTGCCGCGTACATTCAGGTGCGGATAAAGCGCGTAGCTCTGGAACACCATGGCGATGCCACGTTTCGAGGGCGGGGTCAGATTGACCTGTTCACCAGCAATTCTGATCTCGCCCGATGTGGCATCTTCAAGCCCTGCAATAACGCGCAGAAGAGTGGACTTTCCGCATCCGGAGGGGCCGACAAAAACCACAAACTCGCCGTCCTCAACCTCAAGATTGATGTCCTTCAGGACCTCTACATTGCCAAAGGATTTGTGAATGTTTTTCAGTGAAAGGGCAGTCATTGGCGGGTCTCCTCAAGAGAAACGGGTTGGCCAGTGCGGATGCTTTGATCAGCGGCCAGGCAGATGGCAAGGGATTGTACGGCGTCGGACATATGGCGGGTCAGGTCGATATTCTCGGCGATGGCGCGCAGCATATAGGCTTGTTCAGCATCGCACAGTTCCTGATGGCCGGGTTCATCAGGCATGTCGATAGTCCGGTCGCCCTGCGACGTGTGAACCAGAAGACCACCAACCTTGGTGTGACCATCGATGTCTGCGGACGCGCCCTTGTTTCCGTCGGTGATCGAAACAGACCCGTTGGGCGAGACAATGTCCTTCACAAAAAACGCTGTTTCGGACATCATCGGACCCCAGCCAGCCTCGTACCACCCGACCGATCCGTCGTCGAACACGACCTGAAACTGGCCGTAATTGTACATGTCAGGTGCGATTTCTTCTGACAGGCGCAGACCCATGCCATGGACGCGAACGGGTTTTGTGTCGGTGATCTGGCACATCACATCGACATAATGCACACCACAATCCACGATGGGGGAAGTGGTCTGCATCAGGGCCTTGTGCGTCTCCCACTCAGGACCTGAGGATTGTTGATTCAGGTTCAGACGGAACACATAGGGGCCACCCAGAGTGCGAGCCTCGGCGATCAGACGCATCCAGGATGGGTGGTGGCGCAGGATGTAGCCCACGACCAGCTTACGGTTCAGACGCGCCGCTGTTTCGACCACACGCCGCGCATCGGCAACGTTGGTGGCGAGCGGTTTTTCGACAAACACATGCGCACCCGCCTCCATCGCGGCGCAGGCGTAATCCGCGTGACTGTCCGAATAGGTCGCAACCACAACCAGATCCGGTTTGGTTTCGGTCAGAGCGGCCTCAAAACTTGAATACACCGAATAGCGCGTCAGATCAGGGTGATCCACGCGGCCGGATCGGTTCACCAGCCCGACAATCTGTGCGTCCGGGTGGTGGTGATGTGCCAGCGCATGGCTCAGCCCCATATTTCCAAGGCCTGCGATCAGGACGCGGGTCATTTCACCGCTCCTGACGTGATGCCGCGGATAAGCTGTCGCGAGAAGATCACATAGAGGATCAGCACCGGCAGGATCGCCATTGAAAGGGCTGACAAGACCGCATTCCAGTCTGTCACAAACTGACCGATGAAGACCTGGCTGCCCAGCGTCAGTGTCTTGGTCTCTTCCGCAGGGGCGAGGATCAGCGGGAACCATAGATCGTTCCAGATCGGGATCATGTTGAACACGGCAACCGTTGCCATTGCCGGACGCACCAGCGGCAACACAAGCCGAAAGAAGATTGTGTATTCGCTTAGCCCGTCAATGCGGCCCGCATTCTTGAGGTCGTCACTCACCTGTTTCATGAACTCGCTGAGGATGAACACCGCCAAGGGCAGGCCCTGCGCCGTATAGACAAGGATCAGCGCCCACAGGGTGTTCACCAGCCCGGTCGCCACCATCATTTCCAGGATGGCCACAGTGCCGATGCGGATCGGGATCATGATTCCAAGCGCCAGGTACAGACCCATAAGCATGTTGCCCTTGAACCGGTACTCACTCAGCGCATAAGCCGCCATTGCGCCAAACAGCAGGACCAAAGTCAGGGATGCAACGGTCACAATCAGAGAGTTTTGGAAATAAAGGAAGAAATCCCCCTGTTTCATCACTGTCTGATACCCGATCATCGAAAAACTGTCGGCATCGGGCAGCGCCAGCGGTTCGCGAAAGATCGCCTTGCGGGTCTTGAAGCTGTTGATCAGGATCACGAAAACCGGAAACAGTGCGATCAGCGTATAGAAGATCAGTGCACCATGCATCGCGAAGGTGTTTAGCGGGTTGGAGCGGGCCTTGTTCATGTCATCTGCTCCTTACAGCTGGTACCGGCGCATCCGGGTCTGGATGCCGAAAAGGTAGACACAGACACCCAGAAGGATAATTGCAAACATCGCACCAGCAATGGCCGAACCCATATGCGGATCACCTAATTGCAGCTGGAAGCCAAAGAATGTGCGATACATGAAGGTGCCAAGAATATCGGTCGAGAAATCAGGCCCCGCCAGAGCACCCTGTGCAGCATAGATAAGATCGAAGGCGTTGAAATTGCCGACAAATGTCAGGATTGAGATGATCCCGATCGAGGGCAGGATCAGCGGCAGCTTGATCTTCCAGAAGGCGCTTGTACCGGTGATGCCATCCACTTCCCCGGCTTCCAGGATTTCTTCGGGGATCGACAGCAAGGCCGCGTAGATCAGCATCATAGGGATACCAACAAACTGCCAGACCGAAATCAGCGCCAGAGTGGTCAGAGCGTATTCCTCCTTCCCCAACCACGGGGCAAAAAGGGATTTCAGCCCAACCGCGTCCAGCATCGAAGGCGCGATGCCCCAGATGGGCGACAAGATCAATTTCCATGCAAACCCGACAATCACAAAGCTGAGGATTGTCGGAATGAAGATCGCCGACCGATAGAGCACCGCAAATCGCAGGCGCGGATGGCTGAGCAGCGCGGCCAGCGCGACGCCGATGGGGTTCTGCACCAGCATGTGAACCAGAAAGAACCAGAAATTGTTGCCCAGCGCATTCCAGAACTGTTCCGACCAGATCGGATCGAAAAACAGCGTTTGAAAGTTCTGCAGTCCAACAAATACGCGGCTCTGGTCGACTTCAGAGTAAAGGGCCAGACGGAGCGTATTGAACAGGGGAAAGATCATCACCGCTGTGTAGACAAGCACGGCTGGTGCCAGAAACACGACGATATGCCAGCGGATGCGGGGGCGGGTCATGGGGAGCGCTTTCAATGGAATGCTGGGCGTACCCGGGCAACTCATGCTGCCCGGGTATGGTTCAGCTTACTGATGTGGTGCGTACCACGAGGCGAGGCCTGTCTGCAGTTCTGCACCCAGCTCTTCGGGCGACTTGGCACCTTTGATCGCGGCAACGGATGCACCCCAGGTCTCATTCTCGAGGTTTGGTGTGCCGCGCGACAGGATTTGGTAGGTCGAGCGGATGGTCGATTCACATTCTTCACGCCAGCCGACGATCTCCTTGGCCAGCGGGTCCTGCAACTCGACCGGAGTGCTCGACAACGGGAAGAATCCGGGCAAAGCGTTGCCGAAGATCTCAGCAAACTCAGGGCTTGCGACCCAAGTCAAAAACGTTTCGGCGGCTTCAGGATTCTTCGTGGCCGCGTTCATGCCGATGCCGATATCCGTATGGTCCGAGATATAGCAGGTGTCGCCTGCGTTCTGAACCGGAGGCTTGAAAGCTCCCATCTCGAAATCGGCTTGTGCGTTGAAGCCGGAAATCTCCCATGATCCCGCAGGATAGATGGCTGCGCGGCCCAAAGTGAAGATGTTCTGGCTGTCGGGATAGGTCTGTGCTTCGTAGCCATCACCCAGATAGGCACCCCAGCGGGCCAGCGTTGCGTACGGGGCTGTCCAGGCTTCATCGGTCAGCTTCTGTTCGCCTGCGATCAACGCCTGACGACCTTCTTCACCCTTCCAGTAGTTCGGCCCGATGTTGTTGTAGCCCATCGTGGCAGCTTCCCATTGGTCGTTGGTACCCATTGCCATTGGGATGTAAGTGCCGTCTTCCTTGATCTTGTCCAATGCGGCAAAGAACTCGTCTTCCGTGGTCGGCACTTCGAGGCCCAACTCGGCAAAAGCGTCCTTGTTGTAGATGAAGCCGTGAATAACCGATGCCATCGGCACGCAGAAGCTGGCCGAACCGTCATCCGTCTGCCAGGCAGACTTTGCAACGTCCGAGAAGTTGTTCATCGCCTCGACCGAGGACAGATCGGTCAGGTGACCAGCCTCATAAAGCGCCAACGAAGCATCGAAGGGGCGGCAGGTAATCAGGTCACCGGCAGACCCCGCATCAAGTTTCGAGTTCAAAACCGCGTTGTATTCTGCCGGAGCAGACGGCGTGAACTGGACTTTGATGCCAGGATGCTTTGCTTCAAAGGCCGGGATGATCTGGTCCTGCCACAGGGTCAGGTCATCGTTACGCCAGCTTTCGATGGTCAGCGTGACGTCTTCGGCATAGGCGGCAGAGGCTAACAGCGTCCCACCAAGCAAGGCCAGTTTCAGGCTATTACGTTTCATTGTACTCTCCCATTTGGTTTGCAGTTATTTATCAGGTGTCAGTGCCGCGCTCAGAACTCCGCCCGTTTCTTTCAGGCGCGCATCGGCTGCCGCCAGTGAAACGCCGCGAGCAGCGATAAGGATGGCGGATTTGGCGTCTCCTTGCGCTTGTGCCAGGGCGTTTTGGGCGGTGCTTGCATCAACTCCGGCGATCCGGGCGACGATGCCGGTCGCACGCGCCCGCAGCTTTGCATTGTCTGCTCGCAAGTTGACCATCATCCCGTCATGAACATGACCCAACTTGATTGCCATAAGGCTGGAAAGCATGTTCAGCGCGATTTTCTGGGCTGTACCGGCGCCCATTCGGGTTGAGCCTGAAATCAGTTCAGGCGGGGTGGCAAGCAGAATCGCGTGATCGCATTGCGCCAAAAGTGGGCTGCCCGGGTTGTTGGCTATCCCGATCGTGCAGGCACCCGCAGCACGCGCAAGTCGCGCCGCCTCAAGTGTATAAGGAGTGCTGCCGCTGGCAGAGACAGCAATGACCGTGTCGTTGCACGTAAGTCCGGCCAGCGCTTCAACCAGCCCGTCGGTGTCATCCTCGGTTCCACCGGGCATATGCGCGGATTGCGGCAGCCCTCCGGCCATCAGGATATGGATACAGTTTTCGTCGATACCGAAAGTGCCGCCCAGTTCCATTGCATCAGCCGCAGCCATCAGCCCCGAAGACCCCGCCGCCACGTAATACAATGAACCGCCTGATGCCAGACTGCGGGCCATGGCTTCGGCACCTTCGCATATCGCACGCAGGGCGCCCTGCGGGGCACCGGCCGCTTCCTGCTGACCCCTGCACAAGGCCAGCGCCGCTTCTTCCAGCGGTCGGTTGCCCAAATCATATGCGTCCGGGTGGAGTTGTTCGGTGATGTGTGGCAGCACGTGTTTCTCCTCGTTGCCAGAAAGCATACCTATACAATACCATTTGTCCACTAATTTTTTTTCAGCTGCTATTGGCCTTATAAACAATGTATTTTTGATCTTTTTGCCCTTATTGGATTTACTTTGGCATTTACATTACAGCATAGGCATTATATAGGTATCATCATGCTTAGGTCGAAAAACAATCCAATCATCGCAGCAGACGGCGGCGGAACGACCTGTCGGATCGCCTATGACGATGGGGAGCAGCGGCTGGTGGTCGAGGTTGGCCCAGCCAACGTTGCCAGCGATTATGACGGTGCGATTGCACGTCTGAAAGACGGCTTGAAAATGCTTGCGACCAAGCTCAGTGTTCAGCCAGACGTCCTGAGACCGGCACCGGCGTATTTTGGACTGGCGGGCGTTACCGGTGATCAGATCGCCCAGCGGGTGGCCTCGGATTTGCCGTTGGACAGTATACTGGTCGAGGATGATCGCCACCCTGCGCTGGCGGGTGCGCATCAGGCAACCGACGGTGCAATCGCCCATTGCGGGACGGGTTCTTTTCTGGCCCTTCAATCGCAAAACGGCCGACGCTTTGCCGGTGGCTGGGGCTCCGTGCTGGGGGATGAGGCTTCTGCTCAGTGGATTGGGCGCAGAGCGCTTTCGGTGACGCTGGATGCATGGGATGGGCTGGTGCCAAAATCCAACCTGACTGAGGCCTTGCTGAACGCATTTGGCAGTACAAGCGGTATTGTCGCTTTCGCGGCCGCGGCACGACCACATGAATTCGGCCAGATCGCGCGACAGGTGACAGCGGCGGCGAGGTCAGGGGATGAGCGGGCGGTTTCGCTTATGCACGAAGGTGCTGCGCATCTTTTGCAAGCACTGGAAGCAATGGGCTGGACCCCGGCCATGCCATTATGCCTGACCGGGGGTATTGGCCCTCACTATGAGGCGTATCTGCCGGATCGTGCGCGTGGCGCAGTAACAGAGCCCAAAGGTGCGCCTATCGACGGGGCCATCGCGTTGGCCCGGGCTTTCCAAGTGGAGCATTCGGCATGAACGCGGTATCTTTTCTGGCTTCTGACGACTGGCTCGAGAACGGCGGCGGGCCGCGCTATGTCCGGCTGCGCCAGCGGCTGGAAGAAGGCATCGACGCTGGTGTCCTTCCCCCGAATTCCTCATTACCGCCCGAGCGCGAAATCGCCGAGATCACCGGCCTGTCCAGGGTCACCGTGCGCAAGGCCATTCAGGAATTGGTGAAACAGGGCGCAATCGTACAGCGGCAGGGTTCCGGATCTTTCGTGCGGAACGCTGCGCCGAAATTAGAACAATCGCTTTCGCATCTGACTTCGTTCAGTGAGGACATGCGCCTGCGCGGCATGGAGTCAACCTCCAAGTGGTTGGAACGGGGCGTTTTTCTGCCATCACCCGAGGAAACGGCGGTGCTCGGGCTGCCCACTGACGGACAGGTGGCCCGCATTTGCCGACTGCGAGAAGCTGGTGGGCGCCCCATGGCAGTCGAACGTGCCTCGTTGCCATTGGACATTCTGCCAAATCCACTAGCCGTGCGCGACTCACTCTACGATCTTCTGGAAGAAAACGGCTGCCGACCAGTTCGCGCTATCCAGAAGATTTCCGCCGTTAACCTTGAGGCTGAAGATGCCGCTCTGCTTGGCGTCGCCGAAGGCGCGGCAGGGCTGAGCATCCAGCGGATTTCCCATCTGGAAGGCGGGCGCGTCGCGGAGTTCACAAAATCCAACTATCGCGGCGATGCCTATGACTTCGTGGCTGAGCTGCGACTCACTCCATGATCTGTGATTCCGATGGAAAGGCTGCCCCGATGACCCCGAAAACGACCCTGATGCGTCAGGAAATCGAAGAGATTCCTGTTGCTGTCGAGCGATTACTCAGCAATGGCGGAGATGCCCTGAGCACAGCGTCGGGCGTCGCCCGGAAAGGCGGGCTGAAGTTCATGATTTCGGCGGCGCGTGGCTCTTCGGACCACGCCTGCACATTTCTGAAATACGCAAGCGAACTGCTTCTTGGTTTGCCCATGGCATCCGTCGGCCCATCGGTCGCGTCCGTGTATGGCGCTGACCTGCATGTGGCCGGGGCGCTTTGCCTTTCTGTTTCACAATCAGGAAAAAGCCCGGATATCGTGCAGCTTACGAAAAGTGCCCGAAAGGCCGGGGCCAGCACCGTGGCAATCACTAATGATCCGTCGTCCCCCCTTGCACTGGCGGCTGAGGCGGCTTTGCCGCTGCACGCGGGTCCTGAGCTTAGTGTAGCGGCGACAAAGACATTCGTGACCTCGCTGGTTGCCGGGCTTTGGCTGCTGGCGGAACTGAAAGGCGACAAAGATCTTCTGGCTGCGCTGCGTGACCTGCCCAAGCACCTTGATGCCGCGACTCGGTGTGACTGGAGCAAAGCGGCGGCTGCCGTCACCCAAAGCTCGCTGTATACGCTTGGTCGCGGACCAAGCGTAGCGATCTCGAACGAGGCTGCGCTGAAATTCAAAGAAACCTGCCAGATCCATGCCGAAAGCTATTCCTCGGCCGAGGTGCTGCACGGCCCGGTCTCTATCGTGGAAGGCGGATTCCCGGTTATTGCCTTTGCCGCCAATGACCCGGCAGAGCCGCTGTTGGCCGAGGTTGCCGACACGCTCGCGGCCAAAGGAGCACAGGTATTTGCCACCAGCGCAATGGTCACAAAGGCCGAGGTGCTGCCTCATGTCCGCACGGATCACTGGCTGACGGACCCGGTAGCCGCCATCGTGTCCTTTTATTCAATGGTCGAGCAGGTCGCCGTACAACGCGGGATCAACCCGGATGCGCCACGTCACCTGCGAAAAGTGACAGAAACGGTATGAGCGGCCAGGCGATCATCTACCACGGCGGGCTTGTTTACGACGGCACCAGATTGCACGACGGTGCCGCGCTGCGGCTGGAGGCGGGCCGCATCACTGACATAGGCGTTGACGTGAAGACAGACGCTGGCAAGCTTGTCGACCTGCAAGGCGATATACTGGCGCCCGGTTATGTTGACCTGCAAGTGAATGGCGGTGGCGGAATGATGTTCAACGCCGCCCCATCTGTCGAAACACTTGCGCGCATTGCCAAGGCGCACCGGGCGCTTGGGGCAACCTCGATCCTTCCCACCCTGATCACGGATACCGCAGCCAAGACCCGCGCCGCCATCGAAGCGGCCAAGGCCGCGATTTCTGCGGGTGTTCAGGGGATCGCTGGCCTGCATCTGGAGGGACCTCATCTTTCGGTGGCTCGGAAAGGTGCCCATGATGCAGCCCTGATCCGCCCCATGGATGACGAGGACCTGACGACGCTTGTCGCGGCTGCGCATGCCCTGCCCGCATTGATGCTGACGGTTGCGCCAGAAAACGTGTCAATTGCGCAGGTGAAAGCGCTGGTCTCAGCAGGCGCCGTAGTTTCGCTGGGCCACAGTGATGCGGATTTTGATACCTGCTTGTCCTATGCCGAAGCCGGTGCGTCCTGCGTCACGCATCTGTTCAACGCAATGAGCCAACTTGGCAATCGATCTCCCGGGCTTGTCGGGGCGGTTCTGGCCTCGGGCCGGTTGAGCGCCGGACTGATCGCCGACGGTATTCACGTTCACCCCGAAGCCATGCGCACGGCTTGGGCCGCCAAACGGGGCCCGGGCCGGATATTTCTGGTCAGCGATGCGATGGCACCGGCTGGCACGGACCAGCGCATGTTCGAACTGGAAGGCCGCCGCATTTCCCGCAAAGACGGCCGTTTGACACTGTCTGATGGCACTTTAGCGGGGGCTGATTTGGACTTGACCACAGCACTGCGTGTCCTGACCACGCAGGCAGAAGTGCCGTTGGAAGACGCATTGGCTGCCGCAACTCGCATACCCGCCGAAGTGATGGGATTAACCGACGCGGGTCGGCTGGCCATAGGAGAGCAATGCCCGCTGATCCGCATTGCCAGAGATCTGAGCAATGTAGCCGTGCTGGTTTGACCCAGCAATCCAAACGTTTTTTGCGTTGCTCAGAACCAGTGTCATAAGACCTGCGCTGACAAATGCCCGAGTTTCTGCAACCAGTAGCCAATTCACTGAACGGGAACGGATTTCAGATAAGCAGCAATGGCCAATCGGTCTTCATCGCTTAGTTTCGAGGTGTTCTCGATGACTTCGACCATTTCGCCTCCGGCGCTGTCATAATCCGGTGTGAAACCGGATTTCAGATATTCAGCGATGTCAGCCTCGGACCAGTCAAGCTGGGCGGTGGTCAGACCGGGGATGCGCCCCTTGCCATTCGGATTTGGCGCTCCGGTCAGCCAGAGATCCCGCTTCAACCCTCCCAGTCCGTTTCGCGGTGTATGGCATTCCGCGCAGTGCCCCAAAGCTTCCACCAGATACCGCCCCCGGATTTGCTGATCGGTCAAATCACCTTCAACCACCCAGCCCGAGCCCGAAAACAGAAATTTCCACAACCCCAGCCCGCGCCGGATATTGAAAGGGAAACCAACGTCATGCGGGATACTTGCCGCATCAGATGCAGGCAGGGTGTTCAAAAACGCATGAAGCGCCGCGACATCCTCGACCGTCATCTTGGCATAAGAGGTATAGGGAAAGGCCGGGTAATAATGTTGTCCCTTTGGTCCTGTTCCGTGTTTCAGGGCATTGGCCAGATCCAACGCGGACCATGATCCAATTCCGACGTCTGGTTCACTGGAAATGTTTGGAGCTACAAACGTACCGAAATCCGTTTCAAACCGGCGCCCGCCTGCTAGAACAAGCTTTCCTTCCGCGCGGGCATCCGGGGCCGAGTGGCATGAGGCGCATCCTGCTGAATAAAAGACAGACGCCCCTCTGGTCACGTCGGGGGTCAGACCGGCCAACCGGGCTGGATCAACCCTTTGCGGGCGGGTCAGCAGCAAACCGGCCAACCCGACCAAAAGCATGACTAGAACGGCGAAAAGTAGAATGCGCCGCACTGATCAATACTCCTTTAATTTTCCGGTGCTCTGTATGCTTTGTGACAGGCCGAGCAGGCTCCGCCAAGTTGGCCCATCGCCCCTTTCAGAGCTTCAACGTCCTGACCTGCCGCAGCCTGCATCGCAACAGCGGCATCGGCCAGTGCCTGCCCTTTGGCCCCGACATCTGCGAAGTTTTCCCAAATAGCGGGCAAGGCGCGGGTTGACGGGTCTGACACATTATCCGATCCGGCTGGCCACATCGCGGACTGGTCGATCTGCGACACAACGACAATATTATTTGCGGCTCGCGTAGCCGCTTCGGCATCATATTCTGCCTCTCCCTTGGCCATGGCGCCCAGCGTGCCAAGGTTGAAAGCGTAAAGCTGCATAATCGAAGTCCGCGCTTTTACAGCCGGGTTTTCGCTATCCTGAGCAATTGCAGTTCCAACTACGGCCAAGGACAAAAGACCTGCCGCAAAGATCGAAGACTTCTTAATCATGGTGTGGCTCCCTGTTTAATGTGCCATATGATAGCTTGAACGATTTTTCTTGTAATTGTTTGTTATTCGGCCTCACCTGTTCATTTATGAACAACGACAATTGGGACGATATTCGGTATGCCCTCGCCGTCAGCAAACACGGCTCGTTGAATGCGGCGGCGACAGCCCTGGGCGTTGCACATGCAACCGTCCTGCGCAGAGTTGCCGCCTTCGAACACCGATATGGCTGTGTTGTTTTTCGGAAAGACCCGTCAGGGTATTCAGTACTTCCCGAAGCCAGAACAATTCTGTCCGCCATGGAAAGCGTTGAAGACGCCGTGCTTTCGGTGGAACGCGCCGTTGTGGGCGCAAATCGTTCGCCAGCGGGTCATGTGCGTATCGCGTCCACGGACAGCCTTTGCCAGTTTGTCCTGCCGCAGGTACTAAAGTCAATTTCCGCCCTCTATCCGAGCCTCGAACTGACGATCCTCAGCGGTAACAGCCACCATGATCTGACCAGGTTAACTGCGGATATAGTTGTCCGCCCTTCGGTTCAACTTGGTGAAGGGTTGACCGGAGAGCGCGCAGGGACGTTGCACTTTGGGGTTTATAGTGACGGTACCCGTGACCAAAAATGGATGCGGCTTGATGGGGCTCTCAGCCGTTCACTCCCGGCCAAATGGTTGGCTGAACATGTTCGCGCCGATGACATGACAAACGGAGCAGACAGTTTTCTGGTGCTTCAGCAGATGGTTGCATCCGGTGTGGGGCGAGCTTTTTTACCTGCTTTTATTGGCGACGCTGATCCCCGGCTTCACAGGTTGAACGACATTGATCCCGGAATCGAGGTTCCACTTTGGGTCGCGACGCTAGAGGAAATCGCACACACGCCAAGATTTGCGGTCGTGCAACGGGCTCTGGTTGAACACCTGCCGCATGCACTGGCTGGGTGACGTCACAATTGTAGTGGTGGAAAGCCCCAGAGATAATGTGCCGTCCGAGCCATTCATCATTTACAAATAAAAACATTCATCTTAATGATTATGTATGAGCAGAGACCCACATTTATCCCGGCGCACCTTCCTGTCTCAGGGCGCATGTCTGGCGGCGCTCTGCCTGCGACCCAGCTTTGCGATTGCGGAAATGACACTTGGCCAATCGGCAAGGATTTCGACTTTGTCAGATGGGTATCTGTCGTTGCCGCCCGAAATGGTCTTTGGCGCAATGCCCGAGGCAGAGCTGACAGAACTTCTGAACCGCTATCAGGTAGATCTGACCAGATACGAGCCCGAGTGCAACATTGTGCTCTACCGCGATGACCAGAATACCATACTGTTCGATGTTGGAGCCGGGCCCGACTTCATGCAAACCGCTGGCAAACTTCCGGAAACTTTGGACGCCGTCGGGTTGTCTCCGGATGAGGTCACGCAGGTGATCTTCACCCATGCACATCCAGATCACATCTGGGGTGTGCTGGACGACTTCGGAGATCCCCTCTTTCCCAATGCCAGATTTCATCTTGGCCGCACGGAATGGGACTATTGGTGGAACCCCGCAACCGTGGAAAAGATAGGGGCCGACCGCACGGCCTTCGCGGTGGGCGCAAAGCGGCGCATGGAAGCCATCGAAGGCATGGTTGCGTTTTTTGATGATGGGCAGGAAATCCTTCCCGGTATCGCAGCACGCGCTAGTTTCGGGCACACGCCCGGACATATGGCCTTCGAGATTCGCAAAGGCAGTGACGCGGTGATGGTCGTGGGCGATGCGCTCGGCAATCCGCACGTCGCGTTCGAGCGTCCGGATTGGCGCAGCGGTACGGATCAGGACCCCGACGCCGCGGCAAGTGCACGGAAATCGCTGCTGGATCAGATTTCTCATGCCCAAATGAATATTATTGGATTCCATCTGCCAAATGGCGGATTCGGCCGTGTCGAAAAGGCCGGTTCGACCTATCGATTTATTGGAGAGCCTGCATGATGCGCGCTTTGTTGATTGCCTGTACCCTGGCCACACAAACCTGGGCCAGTGAGGATATTGCTGACCAGTACCCGCAGAGCGTTCTTTACTCGAAACCTGTCGAGTTTATTCCCGGCGTCTTTTCCGCCATCGGTGCAACCGCACCCCCAACCTATGAGAATTCGGGCCACAACAACAACCTCAGCTTCATCGTGACCGGAGAGGGCGTTGTCGTCATCAACGGTGGCGCGGCTTATGCGCTTGCCGAAGCGCTTCACAAGGAGATCCAAGCGATCACGGATCAGCCCGTGAAGCTTGTCTTTAACGAAAACGGTCAGGGGCACGCCATGCTGGGGAACGCCTACTGGTCGGAACTTGGAGTGCCCATCGTTGCTCATTCAGATGCGGCGGCTGAATTCGAAGAATATGGGCCGCAAATCCTTGAAGGGATGCAGGCATATAACAAGGACAAGGCAAAAGGAACTTTTCTGGCCGGTCCGACAGAAACGTTTGACGATGAATACATCGTCGAACTCGGCGATTTTCGCATCGAGGCCAAACATCTTGGACCTGCGCACAGCCCCGGCGACATTTCGATCTGGTTGCCCAATCAAAGCCTTGTCATCGCGGGTGACATGGCATTTCACGAACGTATGCTGCCGATCTTTCAGGACACCTACACCGCAGATTGGCTTGAGACCTGGGACAATGAGTTCGAGGCACTGGAAGCCACATATGTGATCCCCGGGCACGGTCATCCTACGAACATGGATCAGGTGCGCCGGTATACACGTGATTATCTGGTCTACCTGCGCGCAAAGATACGCGAACATATGGATGCAGGCGGAGATCTGGCCGAGGCCTATTACGTCGACCAAACCCTTTATGCCCATTTGGACACGTTCGAGGAACTGGCCACAAAAAACGCCGGTCGTGTCTACGAACAGATGGAATTCGAATAAGTCAGGACCGCCGAAGAACGAGCATTCGCATCATCATCCGATGGGTGGCGACGGCCCCGACCCACATCGAGAAGACGGCAAGCCACGCAGTTAGCGACAAGGACGATCCCCCGGACAATCCGGCACCAACGGCGCAGCCACCTGCCAACATTGCACCAAATCCCATCAAGACGGCCCCCACAAGGTAGCGCTCCATCGGAGTATCCGGGCCAAATTGTTCGATCTTCCACTCGCCGGAAAGAATGGCAGAAACAGCGGCGCCAATTGCAACGCCCGGAACCAGACCAATGCCAAAGGACAGGGCAATGTTCCGCTCAGCCACCAGCGCCATCAATGTGTCCGTTGCCGGGCCGGTGAACGTGACCGAAGACACCGGCACGACGTCGAAGGAGGCTTGTGCAATCGCAAATGTCATCAACCAGCCAAGCGCCACAGCGACACCAACTCCGGCTGCCATGACAATCTTTGTCATTGTAACCTGCTGGCGCGCTGCAAACGCAACGGCCAGAACAAATGTCCCCGCGGCAAAGGCTGAGTATGCGATCGGCGAAAATCCAAGTAGTGCCGAAAGGTCGCGCGCGTTGCCACCTGCGATCGTCCAAAGACCGGACAGCGCCTCGCGCGCGGGGCTGAGCACACCTGTGTAAGCCGCTTGCGCGACCAACGTCAGAACCAGCCCCGTCACCATTGCCCTCAGGTTGCCGCATGAGGCCAACACCAACAGGCGCGACGCGCATCCGCGCGCCAAAATCATTCCGACGCCAAACATCAAACCGCCGATCACCGCGCCACTCAGGCTGCCTGTCGACGCAATTGACCGCGCCTCGGACAAATCCAGCCATTCAATCGAGACGAACCCCTGTACCAGCGTCAGCGCCGACGTGAACGCGACCAGCCAGACGGCCAGACGGGGGCCAAGCTCGCCCTCGGCGACTTCAACAGTGGATGCCCGCAAACAGAATTGAGATTTCTGAGCGGTGACTCCGAACAGGATGCCAACAAGCAAACCGGCGGCAGCCAATGTGCCCGAATCTCCCAGCAGATCGATGAGGCGTTCCATAGACAAAACTCTCACCTCTTTACGTGTCCGTCTTTGCCTTCCGTCAAGTTCTCACTGTGCGGCCATCGGTTTGCGCGCAAGCTGGCACTGTGTCCACAATGCACCCAACGCCTCGACCAACAGGGTTACATCTTCTGACGAATGTACAGGTGACGGCGTAATCCGAAGGCGTTCGGTGCCTTTCGGGACAGTAGGATAGTTTATCGGCTGGATATAAATCCCGTAGTCGCGCATCAAAACATCCGAGATGAAGCGGCACTTGACCGGATCACCGACCATGACCGGGATAATATGGCTTGGGTTGGGCGTGTGCGGGATGCCCAAAGCGTCCAGCCTGCTCCGAACCTCGCTTACGCGTTGCTGATGCAGGCACCGCTCCTCATTGCTATGCTTGAGGTGCCGGACGGATGCTGCGGCGCCGGCGGCGACGGCCGGGGGCAATGCTGTGGTAAAGATAAATCCGCTGGCAAAGGAACGGACAAAGTCGACAAGTTCCTTTGACGCCGCGATGTATCCACCAACCACGCCGAACGCTTTGCCCAACGTGCCTTCGATAACCGTCAGGCGATCCATCAGCTCTTCGCGTTCAGCGATGCCGCCACCGCGCGGCCCATACAGCCCGACGGCATGAACCTCGTCCAGATAGGTCATCGCGCCGTACCGATCCGCCAGATCGCAGATTTCGGCAATCGGCGCGATATCGCCATCCATCGAATACACACTTTCAAACGCGATCAGTTTTGGTGCGTTGGATGGCAGGTCCATGAGATGTCGTTCAAGGTCCTTCAAATCGTTATGCTTCCAGACCCGCTTTGCGCAACGACTGTGACGGATACCCTCGATCATCGACGCGTGGTTCAATTCGTCGGACAGAACCGTGATACCGGGAATTCGCGAAGCCAGAGTTCCCAAAGCAGCCCAATTTGAAACATACCCGGACGTGAATAGCAGCGCTGCTTCCTTGCCATGCAGATCCGCAAGCTCCTGCTCAAGCAGAACATGTTCATGCGTGGTCCCCGAAATATTCCGAGTCCCGCCAGCCCCTGCGCCACAGGTGTCGATCGCGCGGTGCATGGCCGCCAGAACCTTTGGATGCTGACCCATTCCCAAATAATCGTTCGAGCACCAGACTGTGACTTTCTCAGGTCCGTTTTCTGCATGGTTGTGTGCAGTTGGAAATGCTCCGCAGTGACGCTCAAGCTCGGCGAAGACCCGGTAATTTCCTTCGGCCTGCAATTGCCCTAGCTGATCACGAAAAAACTGTTGGTAGTTCATGTCAGTTTCCAACGGCTTCTTCTACGATACCGGCCAACAGGGCTTCGACTTTCTCCATCGGTCCGTCAGGATAGCTTCGGTAGCCCACTTTGACACCGCCTTCGTCCTCGGCCACGAAGATCCCGTAGGGGCAATAGCCGATATTCATCGGGTCGGCCTCCATCATCTCGCGCGAGAGCTTTGCGGAACAAAAGATAAATATTTCAGCGGCTGTGAAGATCTGCTTGTCGCTGCCGACATCCGCCCCCGTCCGGTTCAGCATGTCACCAACATGGCTCACATAATCGATAACCAGCCCCTGCCCAACAATTGCTGATTCAACGGCAAAGGTGGCGTCATCAAAGCTGCCGTCAAAAGGGACGGCAATGACCTCCCCTGCAAAAACCGGGTTTGCTAATGCAACCGAAAAAGCGGCTGATGCGATAAAGTGTTTCATGATGATGTTCCTCCTCCTGAACCACATTTCTTCAGATTTCACCGCCAAGGCTTTGACACCGGTCAAAGCCTTGGCGTTTCTTAACCGAACATGTCCGATGTGATACCGGCATACCAACCCAGCGACTCTTGGTAGGTTGCTTTTCTCAGGTCGGAGTCTTCGCCGGTCTGGCTGATAAAGCCGTCCACCTTGGCAATCTTTTCTGGCGTTGCTTCATAAGTCGCACCAACCTTGACCCCGTCATCCGTATCAATGAGCGACCAGCACGTGTTCGAAAACTTGGCCGGGAATATCTTTGATCCGGTCAATGCACCGCGAACGGCATTGGCGCAGACTTTCGCCTGGCTGTTGGCCGAAAAACCGGATTTCGGCATATCGCCTTGCTGGCTGGCATCACCAAGAACATAGATGTCAGGGTCAGCTTTCGATGACATGTCCGCCGCGTTCACCGGTGCCCAGTTGCCATCGGTCACACCGGCCATTTCCGAAATACGCCCGGCTTTCATGGCCGGGATCACGTTGCAGACATCGACCTTGGTTTCTTCACCATCGATGGTCACCGTCATGGCATCCGGATTGACCGAGACATTGCCGCCGCCAAAATCCTCTCCGATCCAGTCGATCATGCCTTCGTAGTGGTCGGCCCAACCTTCCTGGAACAAAGACATCTTGGAGAATTTGTTTTTCGGATCAGCAATGATGATTTTCGCTGTCGGATTGTTCGCCTTCAGCACATGCGCAACCATCGAAACCCGCTCATAAGGTCCGGGGGGGCAACGGTACGGGTTCGGCGGCGCGACCATCGCAAAGGTTCCACCCTCGGGCATCGCCAGAACCTGCGCCTTCAACAGCTCGGTTTGAGAGCCCGCCTTATACGCATGCGGCATCTTGTTCTGTGCAGTCACATCCCACCCCTCGACCGCGCCATCGACAAAGTCGATACCCGGGCTCAGGATCAGTTTGTTATATGGAATAGATCCGCCACCCGCTAACGAGACGGTTTTGGCGTCGCGGTCGACACCGACGGCCCAATCGTGAACCACGTTGATACCGTATTTTGCGGCAAGCGTGCCATAGCTGTGCGCAATGTCCGAAAGCTCCTGAAACCCGCCCAGATACAGGTTCGAGAAAAAACAAGTGTAATATGTTTTGGACGGCTCGATCAGGGTGACGTCAATCTCGCCCTTGCTGTCTTTGGCAATATAGCGCGCGGCGGTTGCGCCGCCTGCCCCGCCCCCGACCACCACGACACGGGGCTTTCCCTGCGCCAGCACCATCGGGGCCGACAGCCCGGCGGCAAGTACGCCTGCGGTTCCCAGAAATGTCCGTCTGTTGAGTGTCATCGCGTTTCCTCCCCTTGGGCATTGTCACTGTGGGTTGTTGAAGTAAGCGGCCAATGCCGCGATCTCATCGCTGCTCAGGCGGCCCGCGATCATCTGCATGACGGGATGGGGCCGCTGCTTGTCCTTGTAGGCGTGCATGGCGACAACGAAATCCTGGTCGGGCCAGTAAACGATCGAGGGAATCCCATCATCGCCTCCCTCTATCTGGTGGCATGTCGTGCATTCGCTGCTCAGATATTCGCCGTATTCTGGATCACCCTGTATCGCGAGGATTTCGGGGTTGACTGAATGGTCCGTTCCCATTGCCGTTGGGTCGGCTTCGGGGATGTCTTGCGGGTTGTCGGAAAACACACGCAAATAGGCAATTACATTGGCCCGATCTTCCGGGTTCTCGAGCCCACGAAAGCTCATTCTGGTGCCGGATGCGAAGGCGCGGGGGTTTTCAATGTAAGCCGACAATGTGTCGGCGTGCCATTCCAGCCCCGAAGTACCTGCACGGATCAGGCTTTTGGAATAGGTGAACTCCACTAGCCCGGCAGCCCGGCGGCCAAATACACCATTCAGGTGCGGACCGATCCTGTTTTCAGCACCGGCGCCGACCTGATGACATTCTTTGCATTGGGCAAACACAAGTTTGCCGGCTACAGCATCGCCCAAGTCTTCGGTCGCGGTGGCGGCAGTTGTCAGGATACTCGCAGCAAACATGATACCTGTTGCCCACCGCCGCCACATGATCAGCTTCCGAACGACTTCAGGTAAACGATGACCGCGTCGATTTCATCCTGTTTCTTCAGCCCGGCAAAGGACATACGTGTCCCCTTCATGTAGGCTTTAGGCTTGGCCAGAAACGCGGCCATCTCTTCATCCGTCCAGATCAAGCCATCCTCGGCGGCAGCTGTCATGGCCTTGGAGTACTTAAAGCCTTCGACGGCGGCCGCATTGGCACCGGCAACGCCGTTCAATGCCGGACCCGTGCGATGCTTGGCCCCTTCGCCGACCTGATGGCATGACTTGCACTTCTTGAAAACTTTTTCGCCATTTTCGATCATTTCGGGATCAAGTGCCGCTGTGTCGTCAGCGGTTTCTTCGACCTCGACGGGTGCTTCCTCGGAAACAGATGCCGGGTCCGTGCTTTCAGCCCCGGCTTCGTCAGGCGTTACATCCAGAACGGCGGCGCGCATGGTGATTTCCACGCCTTCTTTGCAATCCGTCATGCATGGCTCATCCGTCCAGAAATGCGCCTCGGCCGTTTCGCGGTCATCCACGATGAAACCCCCGGCATTCGGCATTTCCACTTCAAGGAAATTTTCGTGCGACAGCGTGAACTCATCATCAACGATGTCGTTGGAATACAGGATATAGGCGACAATCGCGTAAACATCGTCAGGCTCCAGCGATTGTGCGTCTCCAAACGGCATCGAACGGTTCACATAGTCCCATACCGTCGAAAGGTGCGGCCAGAAGGAGCCCACTGTTTTCAGCGGGTCCTTATCCGCAAGCGTGCCCTCGCCGCCCGCCAGTTTCGGCCAATTGCCCACACCTTCTGCAAAATCGCCATGACAGATCGCGCACCGTTCGGCAAAGACCTCTTCACCGGTGAACACGTCGCCGGACCCTTCGGGCAATCCGGTACCGTCAGGTGCAACGTCGTGGTCCCATGCTGCGATTTCTTCGGGCAACGCAGGTCGCCCAAGTCCAAGCTTGTCTGCATGGGCTGGAACCGCCACGCACAACGCAAGGGCCGAGGCGGCCAATAGCTTACGATACTTCGACATTTTCCGCCTCTCCGTTTTCCTTGATCCACCAGGTCTGGATACAATTGTTGTGGTAGATCGAGTTCTCACCACGCACGTCGCGCAGCTGAGCTTTGCTGGGTTGGACGTAACCGGTCGAATCCTTGGCGCGGGCCTGCAACAGCATCTCTGTACCGTCCCAGTTATGGTCCAAATAAAACCGGGTCAGCGCCTTGTCTGTTCCGGGGGCCGCCAGACGCGCAGGAAACCAGTTTTTGCCACCATCCACCGACACATCGACGCCGGTAATCGAGCCCCGCCCGGACCAGGCCAACCCGGTGATCACCAACGGCCCCGGCCCATGCGTGATCGGCGCTTGCGGGCTGGGCGAGGTGACGACCGATTTGGCGTCCATTACCCATGTCCATTTGCGTGATGCTCCGTCTTCGAGTGTATCCGTATACTTGGATGTCTCTTCGCGACTTTCGATAGCAATCTCGGTGACCTCGACGCGGCGCAGCCACTTAACCCACATGTTGCCTTCCCAGCCGGGAACGACCAGCCTGACCGGATAGCCGTGTTCTTTGCGCAATGCCTCACCATTGGCTTTGAACGCAACAAGTACGTCGTCCATTGCCTTTTCCAGTGGGATTGAGCGGCCGTTCGAGGAAGCATCCGCGCCTTCGACGTAAACCCATTTGCCTTCGGTCTTTACCCCCGCTTCTTCCAGGAGGGTACGCAGCGGAACACCGGAATATTCCATGTTGTGGATCATTCCGTGCGTGAACTGCGCGCCGTTGAGCTGCGCACCGGCCCATTCCATACCGGTATTGGCAGCGCATTCGCAGAAATAGATACGGTTTTCGCGCGGGAAACGTTCCAGATCTTCATATGTGAAGATCAGCGGAGTATCGACCAGACCGTTGATCATCAGACGGTAGTCCGCCTTGCTCAACTCGATCGCACCCGAATGGTGCCGCTCGAACGCGCATCCCTGCGGGGTGATCGTACCATCCAGCGCGTGGATCGGCGTGAAATTGATCGAACTGATCGTGTCTGCGGTCAACCACTCGACATTGCGCCGTACAACATCACTCTCGAATTGGATTGGCAGGCCGTATGGGGTTGCATCCACGCCGTCGCCCGTTGCCTGTGCCCATTCCTGAACCTGCGTGATCAGCGGGTCAGGGCCTGCGGCGCGCGCCGCTGAGGCTCCGACCGCACCTACGCCAACCGCGGCGGCACCGCTTAGAAACTGGCGACGCGATGGGGCTTTTCCCCTTGGGTTCTCGCTCATCTTGTTTGCCTCCGTCATTCGATCAGCAAATCTTGTATTCAATGTTTGAAGTTCGGTTCGCGCTGTCAGGCTCCGATCACCTCGACCGATGTATTCGGTTCGACGGTTACGGTACCCTGGCTGCGAATGTGGTTTTCGACGACATCCCAGATGGGCGGGCCTTCGTTGCCTTCGTTGACGCTGGCCCAACCGGCCACAACATAGGATTTCGCCGGATCAATCGCCTCACCAGTCTTGAGCAGGGTCATGTCACTGATCCGCTGCCCTTGCGGTTTGGTCACATCGATACGGTATCCAAGTCCGCCGACTCGCACCATGTCGCCACCCTGCTGGTAATAGGGATCGGGGTTGAACAGGTTGTCGCCAACATCCTCGAGGATCACGTGAATGAACTCACCCGTCATTTCCGTGCGATACGCATTCGGATAAGACATCGAGGTGACGTTCCAGATATCCTCGCGCGTGATCTCGTGACCGGGCAGGATCGACGGTCCCCAGCGCACACCCGGCGACATGGCAATGTCTGCCTCGCGCTCGCTGATCAGTGCGTCACAGATCAGATCGTCCCACGTGCCATTGAAGTTTCCGCGGCGATACAGCAGCGAGTCCGTCTTGCCAATCACTTCGCTTAGCGCCGCATCATATGGTGCACGCTGTTCGTTGATCAGGGCCGTGATTGCCGGATCAGGCGCGATGACGTCTGAAAAGATCGGGATCAGCTTGTGCTTCAACCCCATCATCTGGCCATCCCGCACGTCCAGATCAACGCGGCTGACGAACTTTCCGTTCGAGCCGGACGCGATGATATGCGTCTTTTCGACCAGAACCGGTTCAGGCAATGCGTCATGGGTGTGACCGCTCAGGATTACGTCAATCCCCTGAACACGGCTCGCCATCTTCTTATCCACGTCAAAGCCGTTATGGCTGAGGACAACGACCACATCGGCACCGGCGTCGCGCACCTCGTCCACCATGGCCTGCATGTTCTCATCCCGGATCCCGAACGAGTATTCCGGGAACATCCAACTGGGGTTGGCAATTGGCATATACGGGAAAGCCTGTCCGATAACGGCAACTTTGGCCCCACCGCGCTCGAAGAACTTGTAGGGCTTGAAAAGTTCCGCAGGTTCATCCCATTCCGCGTCAAAGATATTCTGACCTAGCGCCGCAAAGGGCAAACCTTCGACGATCTCGTTGACCCGCTCGCTGCCCAACGTGAACTCCCAATGGAATGTCATCGCATCGGGCTTGAGTGCATTCATCACGTTGACCATGTCCTGACCCGCCGTCTGATAGCAGGTATACGAGCCATGCCAGGTGTCGCCCCCATCCAGCAACAGCGCATCTGGCCGGTCGGCACGGATGGCGTTGATAACAGTCGAGACCCGGTCAAGCCCTCCGACGCGGCCATACGTTTTTGCCAATGCAGCAAAGTCATTGTAGGTAAGCGCATAGGCGGACGGGCTGCCATCTTCGATCCCATAAGCCTTGCGAAACGCGGCCCCCGTCACATGCGGCATTTGCCCGCGCGCGTCTCCGATGCCCAGATTGACCTCGGGCTCGCGGAAGTAGATCGGTTTAAGCTGCGCGTGGATATCGGTGATATGAATCAGGCTGATATTTCCGAAGGTCTCAAATTCCAGCAACTGGTCCTGGCTCAGGCTTTGCTGGGCCGCCAGCCTTGCCCAGTTCCCGAAACCGGATGCCCCATACAGCGCTGAGGCCGCCATGGAGACCTGTAGAAAATCACGTCGCGATATCATCTGTCGGCTTTCCTGTTTCACATATAAATGTGTGAATGTAGTAGAAATGAAAAACCCGCGCCCGACAATCCCGGCGCGGGTTCTTTGTTACTGGCGTACCGACGGCGTTTCGACCGAAAGCCCATTGCCGCGCGATGCTACATAAAGCTCCAGTGCGCGGAATTCGTCCGAGCCTTCTGCAAAGGTTTCAGCGCGTGTATCGCGAATACAGCCGCGGAAGCGATTGTGGCGCGAGATCAGCTTGGCCTGTTTCAGACGATAGGTCGGGAAACCGTTGACCATCCCCTGGCTCAGATGGTCGGCCCGGATCATGTTGCCCCAGTTGTCTTCGTGACAGTTGGCGCAGCTCAACTCCAGCTGACCATATCGTGTGTAGTACATTTCCTTGCCCTGCTCCCAATACGGGGCCGCATCACCATCAATGGCGACATTCATGGGCAATCCACGCGATTGCAGAGCGATCAATGCCACCACACCCTGCATATCCGCACCCGACCACTTCCACGCGTCCGCTTCCATGCGTTCCGTGCGGCACTTGTTGATCAGGTCTTCCATTACCACCAGCTTGCCGGTTTCCGCATCGACCTTGGGAATAGATGCCTGCAACCCCTCAAAGCTTTCCACGTCACTGTGGCAGGACGCGCAGCTTTTGCCAGCCGCCCCATCGACAGTCTGGTACAGGTCCGAGGCCTGATCGACAAATACCATCGCCGGGTTGTCGAAATCGTCGATCTGCAAAGCCTGGGTTTCATCGGTCCTGAAATGCCACCCCGAGTAGATCGTATCGAAGTTCTCGACATGGGCCGGGGCTTCGGTCACCGAAACCATTTCCAGTTCTTCGTTGATCACCAACTTGTCTTCGTCAGGTCCGGCGGCCACTGATACTGGGAATGCCAGAACTGCCGCGATCGCCGTGAGTGCTTTTTTATTCATTGCGTTCCTCCCTTGGGTGATCAGCGCAGGTTTCGCCACCGGCGCTGATCTGCCAGTGCGGTCGAGCCGTCAGGCGATCTCGATCGAGTTTTTTGTGTCGTAAACAGAACCGTCATCGTCATACCACGTGAAGACGAATTCCCCGGCTTCGGGCACGGTTGCATCGAATTGAAAGTACGGGTTTGTCGAAATCGCTGGTTCCATGGCCACGTCTATCACGAGCTGGCCGTTAAACTCGCAGGTGAATCGGTTGATGATCGACCGCGGGATAACGTTGCCTTCCTTGTCCTTTCGCTGACCGCTTTCCATATTGTGGCTGATCAGCGTTTTGATCGTGACTGCTTCGCCAACAGCGGCTGTTTTTGGAACCTTGACGCGGGGTTTTACACCGGATGCCATTGGTTGTTCTCCTGTTCTTCAGGGCGCGTGGCGATCAGCCGCCGCAGCCGCCAATTGTCACTTTTACGGTTGCCGAGGCCTTGGCAAAGCTGCCATCAGCCATTTTGGCCACAGCAATGACATCCTGCGTTCCGGCAAGTCGAATACGGGTCGAAGCCGCCTGTGCAGCAGCCAGCGGGCCAAAGTTGAACGTGGCAACGCCGGGCTCGGGGTTTCCGGCTGCTACGATCAGGATTGCAGCCGCACCCGGCGCGCTGACTTCGATCGGAACGGTGTTTCCGTTCTCGGCAATTTCCGGCGCCGTCAGTGTCACACCGCCGTCGGCCATGTCTGCACCGCCAGTAAACGCAGCTATCGCGTCTTCCGCAGCCGCATTTGCGCGGAACGGCATCAGGGTCAGGACCGCAGCGCCCAGACCGAGAGCCAGAGTCTCGCGACGAGAAAGTTCCATTTTCAATCTCCTTTGGATCCTCACGAATTCACGCCTGAAAGCGTGATTATTGTTCTTTAAGGGTTGCGAGGAACGCGACGACGTCCTCGATTTCCTGTGCAGTCAGGATTGACGTCAAAGGCCCTGACGGGGCTTTGCCCGTATAGGCGTCGCCCGGGCGGATATATCCGTCATCCTTGTAGAAGGCGGGCATGACCGTTCCGTCAAACGTCATCTTGGCATTTGCAACCAATCCTCGAAGCTCCGCTTCGGACCACCGATCCCCGGCCCCATCCAGCAGCGGACCGACTTCGCCATGGAACGGAATATCCGCCAAGGCCGTGACCTGATGACAGGCCACACAGTTGCCCTTGGATTTCTCGCCCACGATGATCGCACCGTTTGCCGCATCGCCGTCGACGCCGGTCAATGAAGCCTCGATCGCACCATAATCGTCGAACTGTACGTCTTTTGGTCCTGTTTCTGCCGCGATGGCGGCACTGCCTGTTATGATACAAGCCAAAGTCAAGTGTCTCAGCTTCATGATCCCTCCCATTTGCTACCGCGCCGATGGCGCTTTGCGACCCAAAGCCTCTGTGTACCGTAGTCGACGGGCAGGGTTCATCGCAACATTAAATTCATCTTAATGAATTTTTTTATTTATATTGCGCCGCATCAATCTTGCGAAACATTGTTTCGCTCTTGAATGCGGCGCGCATGATACCGTTGAAAATCTTCCCCATTATCAAGCTCGTACCGTTTTTCATTGACCCAGGTAAAAAGATCGAGGGTCGTTCCCTTCGAGAACGCCCCGGGCATGACCGCAACGGCCGCTTCGATTGCTGTGGCATCCTCTGATACGTCCTCCGGTAAGAAAACCAATGTAGGGGTGAACAGAATCCCCCATTTGCGCATCAGTGATCTTTGCTCGGCTTCTTCTCCGTCAAAATCGGTGGCCAAGGTGCTTCCGTGTAAGTCCAGCTGAACGACAAAGAAGTTTTCTTCGATATACGAAGACAGGTCGGGTTGGGGGAAAACCTCTTCATGCATTTTTTTGCAGTAGATGCAGCCCTGTTGTTCAATGAACAGAACCAGCCGCTTACCTTCCCCCCTCGCCTCTTCAAGGTCTTCACGAAGGTCTTTGAACGTGTCTCGCATCCACGGCGTTTTATGCAGACCGTCATCCCCCAGTTCAGCTGCGGAAACCGCCCCTGCAAACAGCCCTGTAATCAAGAACAGTATTACCCGTGTCATGGTGTCCTCCCGAATTAGCCGATGGCCGCCAGCCAAGGCATGTGATCCAGCATCCATTGTGCGATTAGATTTATGGTATTGGTCGCGATCAGGATGCCAAAAAGAATCAGCAAGACACCCATCGCCTTTTCAATGATTCCCAGATGTTTCCGGAAGCGCGCCATCCATTGCATGAAGGGCCGAACCAGAAAGGCTGCGAGAACAAACGGCGCCGTCATGCCAACCCCATAGACAAACAAAAGCGCGGCACCGCGCCAGGCGGTCTCGGTTCCGGCCGCCGTGAACAGGATCGCCGCCAGAACCGGCCCGACGCAAGGCGTCCAGCCAAACGCAAAAGCCAGCCCCAGAACATATGCCCCGATCACGCTTACATTTGTCGTCTCACCGATGTCTGCGCGAAACTGTCGATACAGGAAGCCGATGCGGAAAAGACCCAGAAAATGCAGGCCCATCGCGATGATGATGAGCGCAGCGATCCATCGCAGAATGTCGAAATACGCGCGTACCATCTGACCGAAGATCGACGCCGTGGCCCCAAGCGCCATGAAGACCGTTATGATCCCAGCGGCAAAAGCTATCGCTGACAGGGTCGCCCGGCGGCGAACATCCGGGGTGATCGTCGAACCGGCCGAAATCTGCTCCATCCCGACGCCCGCCAGATAGCTGAGGTAGAACGGGACTATGGGCAGAATGCAGGGGGACAGGAAAGACAAAAGCCCCGCAATCAGAGCCCCTGCAAACGTGATGTCGAGCATGGTCAAATCCGTCCTGACAGGCTATTATTCATACATTCAAAATAATAAAGATATAGCACCTCGGTCAATCGGAGCTTTTGATGCGTCACGTAATTCAAACATTGGTCGTCATCACATTGCTGATCTGGCCTGCTGCATCGCGGGCCGAAATGGTGTTGCTGATGGCCGAAGAAGACGGGTGTATGTGGTGCGCCCGCTGGGACGCCGAAATTTCCGAAATCTACCCGCTGACAGCGGAAGGAAAAGTTGCCCCATTGCAACGAACGGACATCCACGCAACCACGCCCGAAGGGATTACCCTGGATCGGCCCCTTTTCTATACGCCGACCTTTGTTTTGCTGGAGGACGGTCAAGAAATCGGCCGGATCGAGGGTTATCCTGGCGAAGACTTTTTCTGGGGGCTATTGGGTGTTTTACTACGTGACGCCGGAGTAATGATCGAGAGCTCTGGTTAAATCCCCAGGATTTACATATACTGTTTTGAATACGTGAAGCCACGAAAGCGAGAGGATCTTGTTGGACAAACAGTCGAAACTGCCCGTGTTCACCAAGGACATGTACAACGAGGACTTGGACAGGATGATGGATAACGCCCAGACGGCGTCCAATTTCCTCAAGGCGATCAGCCATGAGGGGCGGCTGATGATTCTGTGTTATTTGTCATCTGGCGAGAAATCCGTCACGCAGATGGAGGAAATGCTGTCGGCCAGACAGGCCGCTGTTTCCCAACAGTTGTCCCGCCTGCGCTTTGAAGGGCTGGTCAAGACACGACGCGAAGGCAAAACGATCTACTACAGATTGGCGGACGACCGGTCGACTCAGATTCTGGAAGTCGTCTACAATCTTTTCTGTCGGGACAAGTAGAAGCCCGAGAGAAACACCGCCAGCTTTGGGAGGAGACTGGCCATGTTCGAACTTCTGGGAGACGCCAATACAGTTGCGCTGGTCGGTCTGGTCGGCGGCATTGTACTTGGGCTTGCCGCGCGCATTGGGCGGTTCTGCACCTTGGGTGCGATTGAAGATTATCTTTATGCAAATGACGACCGGCGCCTGCGTATGTGGGCCGTCGCGATTGGTGTTGCGATCGTCGGCAGCCATTTGGGCATGGCGTTAGGGTGGATTGATCCACTCAGCACGACCTATATTGCGCAGACGTGGAATCCGATCGGATCGGTCATTGGCGGATTGATGTTCGGATATGGCATGGCCATCAGCGGAAACTGTGGCTATGGCGCGCTCGCGCGCCTTGGCGGCGGTGACCTTCGGTCATTCGTCATTGTCCTGATCGTGGGCCTTTCCGCATATGTGGTCATGTCCGGCCCTCTGGCCTATGTCAGGATCTGGCTTTTTCCCGAAGCCATGGATCTCGGTAATCCACAAAGCGTCAGCTTCCTTGCCGAACGGCTGACGTCGATACCTGCATGGGTTACAGGAACGCTTGTCGGCTCTGCCATAGTAGTGTTTGCCCTGACAAATGATCGTTTTCGTAAATCACCTGCGCAGGTTTTTTGGGGTGCGGCGGTCGGATTGGCAGTCGTTTCAGGCTGGCTTGGCACCAATTGGGTAGCCACACACGGGTTTGACGGTGAGACCTTGCAGACACACACGTTTGCCTCGCCTTTGGGTGATACCGTGTTCTATCTCATGACCGCCTCAGGCAACACGCTCTCGTTTGCGGTCGGTTCGGTTTCAGGGGTTCTGATTGGTGCTTTCCTGGGGTCATGGTCAAAAGGTCATTTCCGATGGGAAGCCTGCGAAGATCCACGTG
This sequence comes from Ruegeria sp. AD9, assembly GCF_056542305.1. Classification (NCBI taxonomy): domain Bacteria; kingdom Pseudomonadati; phylum Pseudomonadota; class Alphaproteobacteria; order Rhodobacterales; family Roseobacteraceae; genus Ruegeria; species Ruegeria sp. AD9. The sequence goes on along the minus strand of NZ_JBQFZP010000017.1, from coordinate 19,643 downwards.
AGCTTAAGCGGCAGATGTTGGGGGCGGCGATAATGGGGCCCGGGGCAATAATTGCGGTTGGATGCAGTGTCGGGCAAGGCATCTCCGCTTTTTCTCTGCTGGCCTATAGCGCGCCCATAACCTTTGCGGCGATCTTTGCCGGAGCAGCTCTTGGCCTGCGACAGCTTGTGTCAGGATTGTCTTTCATTCCCGAACGTTAAGCCCCACCACACGCTGCGGTTTCTTCGAACAGTCCCTGCGCAGGTTTTCGGTGCACGCACCAAGCATCGAAAACCTGCAACAGACCTTTCGATCAGCCATTGGCCATGATGGAATCCAGCGTGTCGTGTTCCGCTACAAAATGGTCTGGTGCGACTTCTTGCAGCTTTGGAACATAATCACTGTGACCGTTGACCAGTCGGCTGGGCAAAAACCGCAACGCGGCTTTGGGATCCAGCGGCGATGGCAGCTCACCCGGCAGTTTTAGGCGCTGCCGCGTCCGCTCTACATCCGGGTCCGGTATCGGCACGGCCGAGATCAGTGATTGAGTATAAGGATGGATCGGCTCCGAGCAGATCACCTCTCCATCACCCATTTCCACAATCCGACCAAGATACAGAACCATGATCCGGTTCGATACTGCACGCACAACCGACAAGTCATGGCTGATGAATATCATCGACAGGCCAAATTCCTGCTGAAGTTCCTTTAGCAGCTCGACAATCTGTGCCTGAATGGAAACGTCGAGCGCTGAAACCGCTTCGTCACAGATAATCAGCCTGGGCTTGTTGATCATCGCCCGTGCAATGCCGACGCGCTGGTTCTGCCCTCCGGACAGCTCGTGCGGGTAACGGTTGATCATGTTAGCCTGTAGACCAACCCGCTCCATCATCTCGGCGACCATCTGTTTGCGTTCCCGGTCCGTCAGATCGGGGCGGTAGGTTTTCAGCGGCTCAGCAATCGACGCTGAAATGGTCATGCGTGGATCAAGACTGGCCAACGGGTCTTGGAACACGATCTGCAGGTCCTTGCGGTATTTGTTCAGCTCGGATCGCTTCAAGCCGACGATCGGATGGCCCAACCAGCTGACGCCGCCCGCGCTGGGTTCGATCAGTTGCAAGACCGCGCGCGCCAGCGTCGATTTTCCACAACCGGATTCGCCCACGACACCCAGAGTTTCGCTCTTGCGAATATCAAAGCTGACACCGTCGACAGCTTTCAGCGGAACCTTGCGCCCGAACAACCTGCCAGAGACATGAATAGGGAAATGAACCTTGACATCATCGACCTTGAGAAGGGGTTCTTCGGCCTTTTCCAAAGCGCGCGGTGCGTCGCCGGAATCAATCCGGGGCATCGCCTCCAGCAGGGCCCGCGTGTATTCATGTTGCGGATTTCGGAACAGCGCGCGTGTTTCACCGGCTTCGACGAATTCACCCATCCGCATGACCTGAACCCGGTCGCACATGCGCGCAACGACGCCCATGTCATGCGTGATCAGTGCAATTGCGGTGCCTTCATCCTTTTGCAGATGAACCATCAGATCAAGGATGTCTGCCTGAACCGTAACATCCAGCGCCGTCGTCGGCTCGTCCGCAATAAGCAGTTTGGGACTGCACAGCATCGACATCGCAATCATCACACGCTGTCGCATTCCACCGGATAATTCGTGCGGGAACTGGTCCAGACGGCGGCCCGCTTCGGGAATGCGCACCCTGTCCAACCACTCCAGACAGCGCGCGCGCGCGGCTGACCCCTTCAGGCCCTCGTGGACCTGCAGCACTTCGCGCATCTGCTGCCCAATCTTCAGGTGTGGCGTCAAAGCGGTCAGAGGATCCTGAAAGATCATGCCGACATCATCGCCGCGGATCTGGTTCAGCTTGTTCACCGGCAGGTTCAAAACCTCCTGACCGTTCAGCTTGGCTGACCCGCTGGCGTGTCCGGCAGAGGGCAACAAACCCATAGCGGCCATGAAAGTCTGGCTTTTGCCGGATCCACTTTCACCAACGATACCAAGGCATTCGCCCGGATTGATATCAAAACTGATATCCTTGACCGCCTCGACGACACCATCGGGGGTGTCAAACCGGACGCTCAGGTTCTTTACGGAAAACAGACTCATATCAGCGGTCCTTCGGGTCCAAAGCGTCACGCAGACCATCGCCGATGAAGAACATCGTGATGATAATGGCGACATAGAATGTCAGTGGGAACATCAATTGCCACAGCGTTCCATAGCCCATGGTTCCCGCCCCTTCTGCGATCAGCCTTCCCAGCGACGTGTAGGGTTCGGAGATCCCCAGTCCCAGGAATGAGATGAAGCTTTCGGTCAGGATCATTTCGGGCACCAGAAGTGAGGCATAGACGATCACGACACCCAGCAGATTGGGCAAAATATGGCGATACATGATCGTGAATTCACTGACGCCTGCGGCGCGAGCAGCCTCGATGAATTCGCGGTTCTTCAGGGCAAGCGTCTGCCCGCGAACGATACGTGACATGGTCAGCCATCCAACCGCGCCTAGTGCGATGAAAAGCGTGAAGAAGGATCGCCCGGCAACAACCAGCAGAAGGATGATGATCAGAGTTGTCGGGATAGCCAGAAGGATGTCGACAAAACGCATCATGGCGCCATCCGTCCGACCCCCAAAGTAACCGGCAGTAATGCCATAACACGTACCAACGATCAGAGCGGTCGCCGCCCCGATCAACCCCACAAGCAGGGACGTCGTAGTAGCCTGAATGACGCGGCTGTACAGATCGCGCCCCAGATCATCGACACCGAAATAGTGACCCGTTTCCATCGACGGCATTCCCATGCCCCGGACATCGCCCATGACATTCCAGTCGATTTCTTCATTGCTCCAGACCGCAAAATACGGGCCAAGGATTGTGAACAACACGATAAGCAGCAAAATGAACACACTGGCCATTGCTGCTTTGTTTCGTACAAAGCGCATGCGCGCGTCCTGCCAGAGCGAACGCCCCTGAACGGCTGTATAATCGGTGATTTCTTCGGCCAGATGCGCGGCTTTTTGTGATTTTCCTAGCATATCCAGCCCCTCAATAGCGGATCTTCGGATCGAACCAGGCATAGGCCAGATCGGTCAGCAGGTTTACCAGAACGGTCAGAACGCCATAGAGGATCGTAACCCCAAGCAGCACGGCATAGTCGCGTGACAAGGCCGAGCCGACATAAGCCTGCCCCAGACCACCGGTCGAGAAGTAGATGTCAACAAAGACGGATCCGGTCAGCACATACACAAACACCGGCCCCAGATAAGATACGACCGGCAGCAAGGTCGGCTTCATCGCATGGCGCCAGATCACGGTTCTTGTCGGCAGGCCCTTGGCACGGGCGGTTCTGATAAAGTTCGAATTCAGAACCTCCAGCATTGAAGACCGGGTGATCCGTGCAATCGATCCCATGTAAGATGTCGCAAGGGCGATAACCGGCATGATCAGATAGGGCCATTGACCACCATTCCACCCACCGCCGGGCAACCATCCCAGCCACAGGGTGAAGGTCAGGATCAGGATCGGACCCATGATGAAGTTGGGCAGCGCCTGCGCTGCAATCCCCAGCCCAACCGCAAAGTAGTCGATCCAGCTGTTGTGCCGGATTGCGGCGGCAATCCCCAGTCCGATGCCCACCACCGTAGCGACCAGAAAGGACAGCGACCCATAGGTCAGCGAGATCGGAAAGCCCTGCGCGATGATGTCGTTCACATCGCGGTCCTTGAACTTGAAGGACGGTCCAAAATCGAAATGCACAACGATATTGTACAGATAGTCCCAGAGTTGCTTCCACAACGGCTGGTCCAGACCATACCGCGCCTCGATATTGGCCAAAACCTGCGGCGGCAACGTCCGTTCCGAGGTAAAGGGCCCACCGGGCGCAAAGTGCATCAAAAAGAAACAGGCGACGATCAGCAGCAGGATCGTCGGTATGGCGGTCAGGACCCGCCGAATGACATAGGCAAGCATTCAATGCCCCCAATAGATGGCGCTGCCCCGAAGAAAACTTCGGGGCAGGTCATGGTCAGAAGATGATTACTCGGCGATTTTGTAGAGGTTCTTGGAATACCAGTTTTGCTCTACGTTTTTGACCGGCCAGTTTCCGACATCGCTGTCCATCATGTAGACACCAGCATAGTGATAGATCGGGATAACGGGGGTTTCCTGAGCGATAATACGCTCGACCTCGGTGTACAGCGGTGCCGGATCGTCCGAAGTTTTGGCTTCGGCCAACAACTCGTCCACACGGGCATTGTTATACTTGCCGTCGTTGTAGCCCGAATCCGACTGCAACAGGTCAAGGAAGGTTGAGGCTTCGTTATAGTCGCCACACCACGCGCCGCGGGCCAGATCAAAGTTCTGGTTGCCCCGCTCTTCCAGGAAGACTTTCCATTCCATGTTGGCCAGTTCAACATTGGCGCCCAGTTTTTGCTTCCACATCTGACTCAGCGCGACAGCAACTTTCTTGTGGGCTTCCGAAGTGTTGTAAACCATCGAGAAGGTCAAAGGGTTATCCGCACCAAAGCCGGCCTCGGCCAACAGTTCCTTGGCCAGCTCATCGCGCTCGGCCTGGCTCATTGACGCCATTTCAACGACCGGAACCGTAAAGCCTGCGGTTGCTTCTGGCACGAATGTATACGCGGGCGGCTCGCCACCGGCCTTGATGTTCTTGGTGATGATGTCCCGGTCAACGGCTAGCGACAGAGCCTGACGAACTTTGGGATCCTTGAATTCTTCAGGGCCGCTGTCAGACACGTTAAACGTGTAGTAATAGTTGCACAGGCGCGGGAAGCTGATTGCCTCGCCCGGATGCTCTTCTTGCAGACGCGGGAATTGACCGGCAGGAACTTCGGTCCGGTCCAGTTCACCGGCCAGATAGCGGGTCAGGGCTACGTTTTCATCATTGATGACCAGTGCCACAACCTTGTCGATGATGGTGTTGTCATTGTCCCAGTACATCTCGTTGCGCTCACGGACCGAACGTTCCTGCGGCAAGTGCTCGGTCAGAACATACGCGCCATTCGACACGATGTTTCCCGGTTTGGTCCATTCATCACCAAATTCCGCGATCACCTTCTGAGGTGCCGGGAAGGTTGTCGAATGCGTCGTCATCTGCGGGAAATACGGCAGCGGCGCGCTCAGTGTGACTTCCAAGGTTGTGTCATCGATGGCTTTAACGCCTAAGTCATCAACCGGCTTTTCGCCTGCGATGATTGCCGATGCGTTTTCGATCGACATCAGCTCCATGAACCACGCGTAAGGAGAGGACAGTGCCGGATCAACCGCGCGTTTCCATGCAAAAACGAAATCTCCGGCGGTTACCGGGTCGCCATTCGACCATTTCGCATTGTCGCGCAGTGTGAATGTATAGACTTTCTTGCTGTCATCCACGGTGTAACCTGTGGCAACGCCCGGAACCAGATTGCCATCCTCATCCTGGTTCATCAGCCCTTCAAACAGGTCACGCACAATTTCAGCACCGGAAACGTCTTCGACAACCTGCGGATCGACCGAGCTGTGCTCGTCCAGAATACGGTAGGTAAAGGTCTGATCGTCCGCCAGCGCTTCGCCGGTTTCAGGATGCGTGCCAGCGGCAAACGCGGCACCTGTGATCATGGTCGACGACAAAAGCCCCGCCACTGAGTTCCGAATGTATCTGTTCATGATTTCTCTCCCATAAGTTCGTCGCCGCGCGGCCCCACTTGATCGGGGTCGCACGCAGCAGCCGGATTAGACCGACGCCCGCTGAGACTTCGTTCATTTCGATTTTGGTTTTGCCAATTCGCAAGGAACACTGCGTCGCAGCTTTCTTGGTTTCTGTCGGTAAAGAAGTTGCGAAAGTTGTCTTTCGCTGCCGCAAACCGTGACATCTTTTGGCTCCGGGATAAAGCCTTGATGAAATTTCAAGCAACCATAAGCAGAAATATCCCCAACGACCTGTTGCTGGCAATTTTCTGAGGATCGGCTCGGTCTTCGTGACATTTTCGTGAAGCCACGCGGATTCCGAACGATCCCTCGTGCCCGAATGGCAACCGCATCCCGGTCTCCGACAAACCAAAACGGCGCGAATCAGTGGCGACGTTTTAACAATCCTGCAATCCGTAACCTGTTACGCTTGGTTTAGAATATCACCGGTCAGATCGTTAAGCCTTGCCAGCCCCTCTCGCAAGTGATCTTCCGGCAGGGCAGAGCTGAACCGAAATTGGCTTTCGACCCCGAACCGTGAGCCGGGAATGACAAGCACATCTTTCTCGCGCAACAGGCGCAAACTCAGCTCTTCCGACGCGATGGGAAGGTTGAACCGGACAAAAGACATGGCTGAGGCCTGAGGCGGTACAACAGAAAACACACCTTGGTGTCGCGCCAGTTCCTGTGTCAGCACATCGAACCCGGTTCGGATCAGACGCCGCCCACGGGCTTTCAGTTTGGACCGTGCCGGTTCAGCAAGTGCCTTATCCGCCAATTCCATAGACAGCATCGACGCCGCAATCGAAGCATATTCATGCCGCCGCCAGCACTTTTTAATGATGTCTTCGGGACCAACCAGCCAACCCAGCCAAAAGCCCGGCAAGCCATAGGCCTTTGACATGGAGTTCACCACCAGCACCCGATCTGTGCTGCCCCAGAATGACGGTGTTTCAATGTCCCCTTCCCGCTCAGTTCCGGCGTAGACCTCATCGACGACAATCCAGGCACTGACACGATTGGCGACATTCCCCGAAATCTATTCATATGTCGGACGAAAACACACAACGTTGTCCCCGGCGGCCAGCAAGGTATTTGCCACCAGAGTATTGGCCTCAGTTGCTCCGACCGTAACCATGACACCATCGGGCGACGCGCTCGGATAAAACCCGGCAATGGTTTCGCGCAGGGATTGCTTTCCGTTGACTTGCGGATAGTCAATCATGGTCGCCAGCAGTTGATCCAGATCGATTTCCGCCAGATCCACCAACCCCTTCAACGACATCGGGTGCACGCCACTTTCCGAGAAGTTGAAAACCACACCATGTTCCATTTCAGACAAGAACTGCTCGACTTGAAAGGGAAGAAAACTCTCGGATACCATGATGCGTCCTTTACTCGGGCCAGGTCGTTCGATACCGGCAGATCGGCTTCGATTGGGTATTCGTATCTGTTTCCCTGGTCAACTGAACGAGGAGATCCCGCAGGATGCACAGCAAAAATCAGTTATTCGGCAGCGTCCACGCGAACCGTCCTGATGCCCGGATCGACGCGGCTGTAGGCAGCCAACAGTCGCGCTGTCCACTTTTGCGAAATATAGTCGGCCATGAAGCGTGACGGCGCGACAAGAACAACACGCCCCCCTGCCCTTTCTGCTTCGGACAGATGTTGAAACCAGCTGGCCCATAGTTCTGGATCGCGCCCGTGAAGAATCGCCTGAACCTGAGACCACACATCCCCTTCGGTGCTTTCCGGGGCATTTGGTTTGGTCGCGAAAGGAATAACATTCGTTTCAGGTTCTGGCACGTCGGTCATCCGGGCTTGAAAGTCTGTTCCGATAACAGGCCAAACCTCTTCGGTGTCTATCAGGATTTGTTTCAGGTCGATCTCGTACACAGCAACACGACCCCGCGCAGCAGGCCGTTTTACCGTTATCCAACCTAATGCGCGAAATCTGGACATTTCGCGCTTTACTGTTCTTTCGTTCACTGTCCACAGGCGCGCAATTTCTTCCCGCCCAATGGATAATTCGTTGTTACGCCAGTTATATCGGGTCGTAATCAACGCAATGATACGCAGAATACTTCGTTGCCGGTGCTTGTCGCCTGACAGCGCATGAACGGTCAGTGCAGACAGTATATCGTATTTTAAAGCCGGCGCATTTCGCCCGACCGGTTTCGCAAGCTGCATACCCGTTCTCACCGCTCTGTCTGCCTCAGGCGGGTGTGTCCCGCCAATCTCGCGCCGTTTGCCAACGCTTTTCACCATCTTGGGATAATTAGCGTCCAAAGCTTCGATTCTGTCAAGAAGAGACTGGAACTTCGCCTGATCTTGTGCGGATCAATCTCAAAAGACAAAAAGAAATTTGGTGAAGTATTGGTGATGGGGGCCATTCAGGGTGTCCCCCTATTGGTCCTTTATGTCCCCCTATATGTAGCATTTCCTGCCAGAATGCCCCCCTATATACTGGTTGCCGGGGGCCTTCCGGGCCTTTTGGTATTCACAGGGTCCGCCGAATCGCTTCGTAGGGTTTAAGGCCTTGTTTTCTTACCCACGGGTAAGAGCGCACCCTCATCATAATTTCTTTTGCGTAAAGTGCAAATCAGGCGTAAATAGGAAACGAGCAGAAATTTACGTTCCAAACTACGAGACCTGAGGCATGTACACGCACGAAGACCTGAACGCATTGCGCAATCAGTCCCTCAAATTGCAGGGCTGGATTCGCCAGCAGACCTTTAGCCCTGAGATGGAGAAAACGCTCCGCCGGTTTTCCAGCTGGGAGGTGTCCGAACTGATCTTCCGGGTTAACCAGTCGACCTTTCGCGGAAAGCTTGCAGCCGATCCTTCCCTGCCTGGCGGAGAAGTTGAGCCCGACGGGCGTCAGCGCTGGTTCAGCCTGGAAGAGGTGAATGAGCTGCGGCGACGGCTCAAGATTAATCGCAAGTCCCTGATGCCCCCTCGCCCTGAAGGCAAGCGCGCCATTCGTGCGGCTGTCGCAAACTTCAAGGGAGGCGCGGGAAAGTCGACCGTGGCGCTGCACCTCGCCCATGCGGCCGCCCTGGACGGGTATAGGGTCCTCGTGGTGGATTTCGACCCTCAGGCAACATTGAGCCATTCGATGGGCCTGACGGATGTGGCCGAAGACTACACGGTTTGGGGGATCATGGCGCGCGACCTCATTCGTGAGACAGAGCGCATGAATAACCGCCCCGCCGCTGCGGAATCGGGAACCACCCTGCCCCGCCGGGAGTTGCCGCCCGCGATAACGGACATGGGCCTTGGTGATCTGCGAATTGGTGATTTCATCAAGAAGACCTCTTGGTCGACGATCGATGCGATACCTTCCTGTGCGAACGCAGCCTTTGTTGAATTTGCGTCGGCCCAGTACCGGCACCTGAATCCCGAATGGTCCTTCTTTGCGTCGGTTTCCCGGTATCTGGATCAGATTCCGGATGATGCTTATGACCTCATTCTGTTCGATTGTCCGCCCGCAATCGGATACCAGTCTATGAATGCGGTCTTTGCCGCTGACATGCTTTATATCCCTTCTGGGCCCGGATATTGGGAGTATGACTCGACCACATCGTTCATCGGCCAGTTGGCAGAAGCGTTGGAAGATCTGGCCTATGGGTTCGACAAGACCTTACCCACGGGTAAGATTGGATTGCCCAAAACCTTCTGTGAGTTGCGGTTTCTGTTGACGCGGTATGAACCGGGCAATGCGCTCCATCTGGCGATGTTTGATGCCTTTAAGAAGGTCTTTGGCGGACATGTCGCTCAGCACCCGGTAGAAATGACCCGCGCGGTGGAGCAGTCGGGACGTTTTCTGAGTTCGGTTTACGAAATGGACTACCGCGAGATGACCCGCGAAACCTGGCGGCGCGCCCGCTCGACTTTTGACAATGTGTATGAGGAATTCCGGGGCGTAATGTTATCGGCCTGGGACAAGGTGGAGGATGACGTATGAGCCGCAAGCGGAGAATGTTCGATATTGACCTACCGGCTATGGATGACATTCCTGTTGGTAAAGTACCGGACAAAGTTTTTGAAAAACGACGCGGTCCAATGGCCGCGGCAATTTCGGAAAATGCCGACGCTTTACGTGATCAGCAATCGACGGAACAATCCATCCGCGCCGAAAACGACCGTCTTGCACATGAACTGGTTCGGCTGAGAGCCGAAGGTTTGGTGACAGAACGGGTGTTGCTGAATGACGTTGTCACAGAAAAACTGACGCGAGATCGCAAACCAGGTCCTGATCCGGAACTGGATGAACTCAAAGATTCGATCCGTGACATCGGCTTGTCCAACCCGATCCGTCTGGAACGCAGGTCGGACGGGCTGTATGAATTGATCCAGGGTATGCGCCGTTTGTCCGCCTATCGTGCTTTGTACGATGAGACCGGGGACGAAACCTACGCCAGAATTCCAGCGGGGATTTCTGACGCGGGTGATCTGGACAACAGTTACCGGCGCATGGTTGACGAGAACCTGATCCGAAAGGATATCTCATTTGCGGAAATGGGCGCCCTCGCCCGTGCATATTCCGAAGACCCAGCGAATGACTGTCCGGATGTCGACAAAGCGGTTTCCACGCTGTTTAAGTCTGCCAGCTATACTAAGCGTAGCTATATCCGGTCTTTCGCCAGTTTGTTGCTGATGCTGGACAAAGTTCTGATCCACCCGAACGACATTCCGCGAAACGTGGGCGTTGAGCTAAAGCGCAAGTTCGACGCGACGCCGGGTCTGGTTCGCCAAGTGAGCGAGGCACTGAAGAGCGAGCCTGATCGGGATGGTGCGCGCGAGGTTGCAATTCTCAAGTCGTTTCTGGCTGAGCCAGAAGCCACGTCTTCAAGCAAGTCGGATGCAGTTAGCGCAGGTAAACCGCGCCGTGCGAAAACGACATTTCAGGTCTCGGGTAGGGCTGGGATCGCAAAATGCGCTGCCTCAAGTGGACGGATCGAGATCCGGTATGATCTGGATTTCACACGCGTTGATCGAAGCAAGCTGGAAGCGGCGATTGCCGCGCTGATCGATGCGCTTCCCGAAGAAGACGACCTTACCCACGGGTAAGATCATGGGCCAGCAAAGCGGGAAAAGGCGTCGGAAAAGTTCCGGCGCCTCTTTTTTGGCGCGCTGGGGCAGGGGGCTTGTTGGCATCGTCGGATACATCGCCTGTCCAAGCTGAACCGGACGTCACGGGCACTGAAGCGAACAAAGCAACCGACATGTTAAGACTTGTTCTTAAGTCGAGTTCGAGATTTCCCAAGATATCGAAATTTTGCAAAAGGAGTTTTATAGCATTTACGGCCGTCCAGTCGGAAACTAGAGGTGGCGCGGAGGCGTCGCGCTTTCACCGCTGACCAGCAGAACGCAACCCTTGAAACACAGTACAAGCATCAAAACAGGGTTTGCAGCTGTTCATATTTCAGGCGTAAATTACACTATATATAGGTATCAGGTACAGTTCTTTTACAAAATATGCTAAGATCCTTGGCTTAGCGGACTGAACAGAAGTTGCTTATCCAAAGTGCTGCGGAACGGACTTTGTTCGTGGTTCTGAGGCAACTAAATGCGTCCCACGACATCAGTTCTGACCAAATGACCACCGGCACCTTCGGGTGCCAGCTTTACCACGGTAACAGCTGAAAATCTTAGGAAGCAAGGCTAAGGAGAAGGGGAGGGGGGCTTGATCTGAGCAGATAACACGCCTCATCTTTTTTCTTGAGGCGATTGTGTAATTATAGGACTGTATTCGAAAAAATCGAATGCAGAACAGAGGAGTAGGCGTCAAATGGCCGGGAAGTTCGAAATATACAAAGACAAGGCCGGGGAATTTCGGTTTCGTCTGAAAGCCGGGAATGGTGAAATCATTCTGGCCAGTGAAGGATATGTTCAAAAGGCAAGTGCCACGAACGGGATCGAGTCAGTCAAGAAGAACGCACCGGATGACGAGCGGTATGAACGCAAGGAAACCAAGTCCGGCGGTCACATGTTCAATTTGAAGGCCAGCAACGGGCAGGTCATCGGCACCAGCGAGAGCTATACCAGCACTTCTGGGCGGGATAACGGGATCGAGTCGGTCAAGCGGAACGCACCGGACGCACGTGTCGACGACCTGACCTAACTTGGCGCGGTAACGCCCTGCCACTCCTATAGGTGCAAACTGCGACGCCGGGATGCGTGGACGCATCTCGGGTAACTCGACTTCGCCACCGAGGCCGTTTGCCCGGAATTGCCGTTACCTACGCGAGTTCAGTCAAGGAATCCGCACCTGCTCTTGTATCCGAATTCTTGAGGGTCGCAGAAAATACCCCGACTGAGCCGGGGTCTTTTACGAGTTTTTGCCGTCCTGGGAGATTGCGCCATACCCGTAGGTTAAGGAGCCATTTTCGAGAATTGGCGAAGCGAGCTGAGCCCCGGGCATGAACTGATCTTTGCAGATCCTGTTCACGATTTTGACCGTATCCAAAGTTGCCTTTGCTGAAGAGAAGGCTTTGAATCCCGGCGCCGGTCAAGAGTGCCGCTTAAAGACACGGTGGTCCAACTCGACGACTTTGTTCAAATACGTCCGCTTCACAATCCGGATCACGCAGCCAAAGCTCTGCAACATCTTGTTGATGGCCTTGAGGCCCGCCATGGTTATGCACCTTTAATTGATGACGATCTTCCTCGGCACTCCATTTACCTACAATATTCAGTTTAAGAACTTGGCGGCGGCAGCTTTTTCAACGCTGTGAAAGCATGAAGTTAAGGGGTTTTCCGTGCTTGTCGAAAGTTTGAAAATGGTAAACCCACGTTCTTTGCTTTGACGTAAGTTTCGTCCTAACTCTGCAACAACATGGCGTTTTTTGACGGCGTGCTATATCAGCGATCGCACCGGAAAATCGTATAACGCACCAGTGCAATGTGGTTTAACTGACATAAACGCCAAGCTCGGCACGGAGCGTCGCTCCTATCAGGAGACGAAACACCCGTGAGAGTTGCAGGGGGAAGGACAATCAAATACCAGATGACGATTGCCAAGCTGCCCCTGGCGAAAGAAGTCGATGAGTTCAGCTTCGAAGGCACGCCGGTCAACGAGGCGCTGGTCCGTGATCTGGCGACCGGGGAGTTTCTGGCGCGGCAACGCAATGTCGTGCTGATCGGCGGCACGGGAACCGGTAAGTCTCACCTGGCCGCCAGCATCGCTCGGGCGTGCATCCGTCGCGGCAGACGGGGGCGCTTCTTCAACGTTGTGGACCTGGTGAATAAACTCGATGCGTAAGCCCGCGCTGATCGACAGGGGCGCACGGCGGATCTGCTGTGCCGCCTCGACTTCCTGATCCTCGACGAGCTTGGCCATCTTCCCTTTGCACAAACCGGTCGTCAGCTATTGTTCCACCTCATCAGCCGCCTCTACGAGCGCACATCGATCATCGTGACGACCAACCTCGACTTCGGCGAATGGCCCTCGGTCTTCGGCGATGCCAAGATGACTACCGCGCTGCTCGACTGCCTTACCCACCATTGCGACATCGTCGAAACTGGCAACGAGAGCTGGTGCTTCAAAACCCGAGAATAGCCGAGCAAACGCGGGCCCGATACGGCTTCGTCTTGTGGAGGTTACACCGCATCGCGCCAGCTAACCGCACGTCAACAGGGGGTCAATATTGGATGCCTTTAGGGGGTCAAAGTTCCATGCCGATTGACATCTAGGGGGCGTTCTCGGCTGATGCAGATGGCGTGCAGCTTTGTGTTCATGCCGCCCTTGGTTCGGCCAATCAGGCGTCCACGCCCGCCGCACTGACGCCCGAACTAGACGCCGATCAGTGAGCCTTCAGGTGGGTGGCGTCGATCATCACGGTCTGCTCTTTTGCGTGCTCGACGGCCAAACCCGGCATCATCTGCGCGAAAATTTCTTTCTTGCTCCAGCATTTCCAGCGGCTGTAGAGCGTCTCGTGTGGTCTGTAGGCTGTGGGTGGGCCTCGCCAACACAGCTACTACGATTGACCAATATTATCCCGCTCAAGACTCGCTTGTCGTCAACCCGTGGTGTTTTGTGAGACTTCGGAAAGAAAGGCTCGAGACGCGCCATTTGCGCGTCGGTCAGTTAGAAAATCACTCATGTCACCGCTCCGTTTTCGGAGCTGTGAAGCACGCGGCACAACGAAAACCAATGAACCTTGACCCTAGATTTGCTGCAAAGCTGTCCGAGAAGACGGGACCACTTCATCTGCCCCCTGTTGACCACTTTGTCGTGCCTTCAGTCGGTGGCCGACCTGAACAATCGCGTCAAGGGCCGGGATCAATTCGGCCCCAAGCTCGGTCAGGCTGTATTCCGTCGAGGGGGGCGACGTACGTCGGACATGGCGGACCAGTACACCTCGCGCAGCCAGTTCCGACAAACGGGCCGAAAGTACCTTGGCAGAAATCGGCGGAATATCCGAACGCAACTCGCTAAAGCGACGTGGTCCAGCCCGCAGCGACCAGATCACATTTGGCGCCCACGCGCCAGAAATCACCGCCATGCATTCGGTCAGCATACAGGGTTCGGGTGGGGCCGGGCTTCGGTTTTTCCGCATCTTCAGGACCATGGGGCGTTACCAGGTTTCTGCTCGGTTACTCATTTTACGGGGTAACCAAGTGAAATCTAGTTGTCAACGGTTATCACTCTCGCCATGTCACTGGTGTCAACCTTGATCCCCAGAAAGGAACATCATGAAACTCTACTACAAACCGGGCGCATGTTCGCTTGCCAGCCACATCGTGCTGACCGAAATCGGCATTCCCTTCGAAACTGAGGCCGTTGATACCGCGGCTGGCCGCACTGAATCCGGCGCGGATTTTAGATCCATCAACCCCCGAGGATATGTGCCGGTGCTTGCGCTGGACGACGGTGAAATTGTCAGGGAAGGATCCGCCATTCTTCAATATCTTGCTGATAAGAACCCGTCTTCTGGTCTGGCACCCTCAAACGGAACGATGGCTCGGACATGGGTTCAGGAATACTTGAGTTTCGTGTCGGCCGATTTGCACAAATCTTTCAGCCCGCTGTTCAAGAACGATTCCACCGACGCCGAAAAAACTAAGGCACGCAGCATCGTCAAAACGAAATTCGATCAAGTCGAAAACATACTGGCCGATGGGCGGGAATATCTTGTGGACGGTAAGTTTTCGGTCGCAGACGCATATCTCTTCGTTGTCTCGAACTGGGCGAACTTTACGGATATCGATTTGTCTGGTTGGCCAAAACTGAAAGCCTATGTCGAGCGGGTGGCAGCACGTCCTGCAACACAAACGGCGATGCGCGCCGAAGGGCTTATCCAATGACACCAGCCGATCACAAAGCTGTGGTCGGATTGATGGAGGCCTATTTCGAGGGCCTTCATCACGCTGACAGCAACGCCCTGAGAAATGTGTTTCACCCGAATCTGGCCTATGTCTGCGCCACCGACGGCGACGAGCTGTATCTGGATCTCGAGGCCTATATGGCCCGTGTGGATCAACGCGAACCACCTGCCAAGCGCGGTGACCCGCGTGATGAAGAGATACTGCAGATTTCCTTCGGCAGCCCGAGGCTGGTCCATGTCACGGCTCGTATGTCCATGATGGGACGCGACTATTTGGATAGCCTTTCCCTTGTCCGCTACGGCAATGACTGGCGGATTATCACCAAAGTCTTCACCTATATTCCACGAAAGGACTGAGCCTATGCCATATGTAAGCATCAAGGTGACCCGCGAAGGCGGCCCCAATGGGGTCGGTCCAAGCCAGAGCGAGAAAGCGAGGCTGATAGCCGGTGTGAGCGAACTGTTGCACGAGGTACTGGGCAAAAACCCCGCAACGACTGTCGTAGTGATCGATGAAGTCGATCTGGATAACTGGGGTATTGGCGGCCTGCCGGTTGTCGATTACCGAAAGACGGTCACGTGAAAACACGCCTGACCCGGCGCCTGAACCTGTCCCGCCCAATAATTCAAGCTCCAATGGCTTTTGTTGCAGGCGGGTCGTTGGCCTCGGCTGTGACGCAGGCGGGCGGGCTTGGGTTGATCGGCGGTGGTTACGGCGATCGGGACTGGGTCGCGCAACAGTTTGATGCAGCTGGAACCACCCCGATCGGGTGCGGTCTAATCACATGGAAGCTGGCAGAGCAGCCCTCTTTGCTCGATTACGTGCTGGAGCGCGGGCCAGCCGCGGTCTTTCTGTCCTTTGGTGATCCTGCACCCTTTGCCGACAGGATCAAACGGACGGGCGTTCCGCTTATCTGCCAAGTCCAGACGCTTCGGGACGCGCTGCGTGCCATTGCGGTTGGCGCCGATGTCATCGTGGCTCAGGGGGCCGAAGCCGGTGGCCACGGCGAGGTGCGCGGCACGATGGCGCTTGTGCCCGAAGTGGCTGACAAAATTGACGCATCGAACAGTTCGGCTGTACTTTGCGCCGCCGGTGGTATCGGCGATGGTCGCGGTCTGGCTGCGGCCCTGATGCTTGGCGCAGATGGCGTTGTGATCGGAACTCGGTTTGTTGCTGCAGATGAGGCGCTGATCCATCCGCAGATTCTCAGCGACATCTTGCGCGCATCAGGGGATGAAACCGTCCGAACCTCGGTTCCCGACATCATTCGCGGTTATTCTTGGCCGGACCGATACTCAATCCGGGTGCGTCGAAATGATTTTGTCAATAAATGGCATGGTCGAGAAGCCGCGCTAGACGCCGACTTGGATGTCGAAAGACGGCTTTGGAACAATGCTCAGAAATCCGGAAATCCGTCAATCGCTCCCGGTATTGTCGGCGAAGGTGTGGGTATCATAAGAACCTCGAAACCTGCAGGACAGATCATTGACGAGATCATGCGCGATACGATCAACCTTCTTAAAGGTGAAGGCGGCAGACATTTGTTTCGGCATAAGGCTTGATTGTCTATCGGTCAAAAAACTCGATTAGATGGGATCTAAGGCCAGGCCTTGGTGAGTTGTCCCTTTCTGATCGGTAACGTTGTGGGCAGCTAGGCTGACCGGCGCTCTTGACTACCGGGGAGGCCTCGGCAGTTAATTCCGGCTTGGGCAATGAGATCACTGTAGCAATCGCATCCCCGCTGAGTCAGTAATACATCGTATCCAGCTCCGAAAATCCAATAACGACCGGTATTGCGAGAAAGGCCAGCCCCATCACCAAATCAACTGTTTGATGAAGCTTGTACGGCAGCAATCGAGATCAAACCCGGACGGTGTTCGGTGAACACGGTCAGGACCATCGCAGCAAGACCGAACGCCAGCGAGATATAGAGGGTCAGGAGGTTGAAAGTGCCCAGTCCGAGAAAGAAGAAGGCACCATCAAGGCGGGGGCGACGGGAGAATCGATAAGGGCGGATATATCTTTGGTGGCAAATAGCAGCAACTTTCTTCTCCGTTGTTTTGCGACGGAAAAGTGTGCTCCTCAGCAACAGGTACTTTTGAGCACTGTCGTTTGAATGAATATATACCCGGCAACATTGCAGATCGTTCAGACCTGAGTGGGTAACGCAGAGGTTCGAAATCTGGCAGGTGGTTGCCCGATCTCTTTCTTGAACGCGCGGCTGAACGCTGCTTCTGAGGAATACCCACTCAGATCCGCGGCCTCGGCAACGCTGACACCTTTCTCTACCAACGCGCTGCGGGCAATCTGCATACGCCATGCAGTCACATATTGCATCGGTGTGATCCCAAGCTTCTCGGAAAACCGCATTGCGAAACTTGTCCGAGACAATGCCGCCCTGTTGGCCAAAGAATCGACACTCCACTGCGCTGTCGGGTCATTGTGGAACGCCGTCAATGCGCGGGTAAGATGAACATCGGCGAAACCTGCGAGTTTTCCCCCTGTTCTGGCGGTATCTTCGATATGGCACCGGATAGCCTGCGCAAAAATCGCCTCTGACATTTTCAGCGCTATCAAATCACCTCCAAAACGGCCGAACCCTGCCTCGGACCCTATCACACGCAATGTCGCTTCCAGCCAATCGCTGGCCTCGGTGCCATAATCCCGGATGACAATGCTTGGCGGCAATCGGTCAAACAACAGATGCCTTGATCCTTCGGCTAGGGAAAAATGACCACAAATCAGCTGGTTCTCCATGTTGGGATCGTTGCCGCCATACACCAAAACGCCCTTACCATCATAGCCGGACCTTTCAAGCACATCATCAAGCGGCAAGGCGTCTTCCGGGCCCGAAACACGACAATTCAACGTATGCGCCGCCCCGTGTGGAACCAGGATAAGATCGCCCTTGGTAAGGCGTAGCGCCCGATCTTCACCTGCGACGCGCACCACGCACTCACCGCGATGTACATAATGGAACCGGGCCACGTTCTGGAACGCCGGCACCTGGATCCCCCAGGGCTGCTCGCTAAGGCTGGTACGGAAATAGAGTGTCCCCTTAAGCGACAGGCGGGTCAGGATATCACTTAGCAGATCAAGCATGGTTGCTGATATTACCAAGAGTACGATATCTGTCTACATGTTCGAACGATAGGGCATGCCTTCTGTACGACAGGTAATTCAAAGACAAGGCAAACTGTACGCATATCAGGGCTTCAATCAACTTTGGAGATTCCAGATGAAAACCGCTTTCCTTTCCGCTGCTCTTGTCGTTGCCGGATATGCTGCTGTTGCAGATGAGAACAAGATGAATGATCTTGAAATCGCACATACCGCGTACACAGCCGGTGAGATAGACATCCGCTATGCGCATCTTGCTCTTGCTTTGTCTGACAATAACGACGTTCGAGCTTTTGCAAACACAATGATCCGTGATCATGCGGCCGTGAATCAAGCGGCGGGGGCTTTGATCCAGCAATTGAATGTGACGCCCCAGGACAACGCGCTTAGCCAGGCACTGGTTAAAGGTTCGGTCGAGAAACGCGATGAACTGAGCGGGCTGCGCGGCGAAGCCTTTGATTGCGCCTACGCGCAGAATGAGCTCGCCTATCATCAGATCGTGAACAAAACGGTTGAGGACGAGTTCATCCCCAACACCACCGTTGAACCGCTCACCAACCTGTTGCAAGACGCTCTTACCACATTCAAACAGCATGAAGGCCATGCCGAACAGATGGTTTCTGGGCTGAATTGCGGCTGATGGCTGCACTGTCACGCAGAAAGTTTGGTGCGGTACTGGGTGCGGCACCGCTTTCTCTCCTGGCTGGTGCACGGGGTGCGTCCGCCGGGGCAACCAGCCATCAGGTTTCCATTCGCAAATTCAAGTTCGCGCCAGAAGAACTTGAGATTTCGGTTGGTGATGAGGTGATCTGGACCAATCTGGACATCGCGCCTCACACCGCAACAGAACAAGAGATGCAAGACTGGGACACCGGGCCGCTAGAGCGGAACGAAAAGGCAGCCGTGATATTCGGCAAGCCCGGGGTTTATGTCTATTTCTGTGTGTTTCACCCGCATATGATGGGGACTATCATAGTGAAAGAATAATCGGCTGCCACCTTTGATTGAGATCGTCACGGCCTGCTTAAGTCAATTTTGCGCAAGCGACTATCATAACTGCATTCCGCTTGGCAGATGGTTAATGAATTGCGACAAAACCAGATAGCCGCCTAGAATGAATAACCTGTCCGTCGTAAGAGTCTTCCGGAGAGCTGAGGCGTTTTTTCAACGGAGGCTCTAGTTCGGTTTCGTTTGAGTTTAGGCGGCTACGGCCTGGTGCTGTAACCGGCGTTTTCGGATTGTCTGGTTCTTGATCTCTTCTCTCATCTTTAGGATCTTTGCGCCTTGGCCGTGATAGACGTCGGCGGGTGTCAGATTCTCCAAGCTCTCATGGTAACGACGATTGTTATAGTTGTAGCGGATTGCACTTATCCTGAGTTCGGCTTGCAATCATCGTGAATTTTCGCTCGAATTGTTTGCGTTTATCCGGAGGCTCAAACTCACATTAATTGCGAATGAGATCAGATGGCATTGCCAACTTATTTGCACCCGGCTGAATGCGGTCTGATCCG
>NZ_JBQFZP010000016.1:0-70374 GCF_056542305.1 Ruegeria sp. AD9 | reverse complement strand
GTCACATATCTCCGGCGGTTTCCTTCTCCCCAAGAACCCGCTCCGCAAAGTCCATAAACGCCCGTATGATCTTGACATCGCGACGCTGGGAAAGTGAGATCATGCTTTCACCCATTTGCAAATTCACACCCTTCAATTTGATTTGCCGCAGTCGATCATCGTGCCCATATTCCGCCTGAGATACAAAACCGATACCTGCACCCGAGGCAACAAGTTCGCGAACGGCTTCTCGGCCTTCAGCTACAATCGCCGGGTTTAACCTGATACCTTGTTTCTCGGCTGCTTCTTCCAGTTTCTCGCGTGTTTTTGACCCGTGCTCTCTGAAAATCAGGGGCAACTCGGCCAGCTCCTTCAGGGTCAGGGTGGGTTTTGATGCCAAAAGCACGCCCTGGCCAGCAAAAGCCACGATTTCAGTGGACCCCAAATTCAATACGTCCATGTCCTTGCCAGGAGACAGGCTGCCAACAACACCGATCTCTGCATTGTAAGACCGAAGCTCTTCCAGGATTTCTTCGGTGTTGCCGGATCGCACAGTGATCGTGATTTTAGGGTATTTCTTTTGGAACGGCGCCAGAAAAGATGTCATGTGATGCGCTGAATCGGCAATGATCCTTAATTCTCCATCGATCGCGGCTTTGGTTTCAGAGAGGTAATCCTCAATCTGATCTTCGATCTCGAAATACTGTTTGGTGAATCGGTAAAGCTGTTCGCCTTCGGGCGTTAGGTTCACGCGTTTTCGTTCACGCTGGAACAACAACAGGTCGTGATCCTGTTCCAGTTTTCGGACCTGCTCTGAAATCGCTGGCTGGGTCAGATACAAAGCCTCTGCCGCACGGGAAAATCCCCCATGTTTGGCCACGTAATGAAAGGCTTTCAACTGGCTGTGTCGCATTACAGTTCCCTGAAGATGAATGCATAGGCTGCGCCTATGATTAGATTGATAATTGCAATTTCACATATAGCAAGCGTTGCTGCAATTGTGTTCCTGAAAACGCTGTTCTGGAGCCTGGTAATGACGCCATCCAAACCAAAATTAGAGCAACCGCGCCTCGGCGAACCCTACCTTTTGACCCCCGGTCCTTTGACAACCTCCTATGCGGTCAAAGAGGCCATGCTGCGCGATTGGGGAAGCTGGGACGATGATTTCCGCGCCATGACGCGAGAGGTGCGGTCAAGCCTGCTGAACCTGCTTGGCGAGGGTGCCGACGAGTTTGATTGCGTACCGATGCAAGGCAGCGGATCGTTTTCTGTCGAAGCGATGCTGGCATCCTTTATTCCGCGGGACGGAAAAGCGCTGGTATTAGCAAATGGTGCTTATGGGCAGCGTTCGGCCCAGACGTTGCAGTACCTGGGTCGTGATCATGTCGTGTTGGACAAGGGCGATTACCTGCCGCCGAGGGGTGACGAAGTGGCGCGCATTCTTGCGGATGACCCGGACATCACGCATGTCGTGGCCATTCACTGCGAAACCAGCTCGGGTATCCTGAACCCGGTCGAAGAGATATCGGAAGTCACATATGCCGCCGGGCGCAAGCTTTTGATCGACTCGATGTCGGCATTTGGGGCGATTGAGCTCAAACCCACTGAAATCCGATACGAGGCCATGGTGTCTTCGGCGAACAAATGCATCGAGGGCGTTCCGGGTTTTGGGTTCATTGTGGCCCGCAAGACCGAGCTTGAAGCCGCAAAAGGCAACAGTCATTCGCTGTCTCTGGATGTGTATGCGCAGTGGTCGCATATGAATAAAACGGGCCAGTGGCGGTTTACCCCACCGACGCATGTGGTCGCTGCCTTCATCGAGGCGCTTCGGGCGCACACCGCCGAAGGAGGTGTTGCAGGTCGCGGTGCCCGCTATACCCGCAACCGGGACGTCATGGTCGCGGGCATGCGTGAACTGGGTTTCGAAACACTGCTGGATAATCGTTGGCTGAGCCCCATCATCGTTACCTTCTTCTGCCCGGCTGATGAGAAATTCGTCTTCGATCAGTTCTATAACCGGATGAAGGAAAAAGGGTTCATTATCTATCCGGGCAAACTTACTGTCGTCGACAGTTTCCGCGTCGGTTGCATCGGTCAGATGGACGAAGATGTCATGCGTAAAGTTGTGATCGCTGCAAAAGAATCTCTGGAAGAAATGGGCGTGACAAGCGCTGCGCCTCCTCTCCGGGCACTGGAAGAACGCGCCAAGTTGGCCGCATAAAAATCAAGGAAAAACAGATGACCATTCAAACCCCTGTCGAAGCAAATGAGCGCGTCTACCCGACGCCCAAAGTGCCCGCAATTGCCATCTGCCTTGATGGATGTGAACCAGAATACCTCGACGTGGCGATTGCGAAAGGGCTGATGCCCAACCTCAAACGGATGCGGGAGGAAGGTACGGACCGTCTGGCGCATTCTGTTATCCCGTCGTTCACCAACCCCAACAATCTTTCGATTGCCACCGGGCGCCCGCCGATCGTGCATGGAATCTGCGGCAACTACCTTATCGATCCCGATACTGGTGAAGAGGTGATGATGAACGACGTCCGCTTCCTGCGTGCGCCGACCATCTTCTCGCAGTTCTATGATGCAGGTTTCCGCGTGGCGATGGTAACCGCCAAGGACAAGCTTCGCGCGCTGCTTGGTGCCGGGCTGAAGTTTGACGAGGGCAGGGCGGTTGCATTCTCTTCTGAGCGTTCGGGCGAAACGACGCTTGAAGAACACGGCATCGACAATGCCAGCAAGTGGTTGGGCATGGACGTGCCCGAGGTTTACTCGGCCGAACTGTCCGAGTTCGTTTTTGCTGCTGGCGTCAAGCTGCTGAAAGAGTTCAAGCCCGACGTCATGTATTTGTCGACCACCGACTATATCCAGCACAAGTTTGCACCCGATCAAAAGGGCGCGCTGGATTTCTACGCCATGTTCGACCGCTATCTGGGCGAATTGGACGCATTGGGGGCCGCCATCGTGGTGACGGCTGATCACGGCATGAAGCCAAAGCACTTGGCAGATGGATCCCCTTCGGTCGTCTATGTGCAGGACCTGATGGACGAATGGCTGGGCAAGGATGCGGCGCGGGTCATCCTTCCGATCACTGACCCGTATGTCGTCCATCATGGTGCACTGGGCTCGTTCGCGACCGCATATCTGCCGGATGGCGCGGATCAGAGCGACATCATTGCCAAACTCAAGGCGACCGATGGGATCACCCATGTGCTGACCAAGGCTCAGGCCATTGAACGGTTCGAATTGCCCGGTGACCGGATTGGCGACATTGTAATGGTTTCTGGCGAAAACATTTGCATCGGAACGTCCGAGCATCGCCATGATCTGGCAGCGCTCAAAGAGCCCCTGCGCAGCCATGGTGGTTTGACGGAACAAGAAGTTCCCTTCATCGTGAATCGTGTCATCGACCTGCCAAACCAACCCGTGCTGCGCAACTTTGATGCCTTTTTCTACGCAACTACAGCGGCGGCACAGTAAGCCATGAAAGACCAGACCATGTCGAAAATCGAAGTTCGTAACGAAGGAATGCGGATCGGTGGCGAAATCGTCTTTACCGATGAAACCATTCCCGTCCTCTACCCGTACACCAACGAGGTCGTGGGTCATGTTCCCGCTGGCACCGCAGAACACGCACGCAGGGCTTTCGAAATTGCGGCGAATTACAAACCAAAACTGACCCGGTACGAGCGCAGCCAGATTTTGCAGCGCGCAGGCGAGCTGATCGGTGAAAAACGTGATTATCTTGCGAAATGGCTGACGTTAGAGCTGGGCATCTGTCACCAGCATGCGATCTACGAAACCAAACGTGCACAGGATGTTTATCAGTTTGCGGCGGCTGAGGCGCTAAAGGACGATGGCGAGATATTTTCCTGCGATCTGACCCACAATGGCAAAGCTCGCAAGATTTTCACCACCCGAGAGCCGGTGAAGGCAATCAGTGCGATCACCCCGTTCAATCACCCTTTGAATATGGTAAGCCACAAAATCGCGCCATCTATTGCAACCAACAACTGTATGGTTTGTAAACCCACGGAACTGACGCCGCTGACCGCGCTGACATTGGCCGACATACTTTACGAGGCAGGCCTGCCGCACGAGATGTTCCAGGTGGTGACCGGCTGGCCGGCTGACATTGGCGATGAGATGATCACCAATGAACATATCGATATTATCACCTTCACCGGGGGTGTGCCGGTGGGCAAGTTGATCGCTGAAAAAGGCGTCTACAAGCGTCAGGCGCTGGAACTTGGGGGCAATGATCCTCTGATCGTTCTGAATGACCTCAGCGATGCGGATTTGGACAAAGCCGCAACAATCGCAGTGGCGGGTGCGACCGGAAACTCCGGTCAGCGGTGCACGGCGGTCAAGCGCATCCTCGTGCAGGAAAGTGTGGCCGACAAGTTTGTACCGCTGGTTCTGGAGAAGGCCAAGAAGATCAAATTTGGCGATCCGCAAGACCCTGAAACCGAGCTGGGGTGCGTGATCCACGACAAAGCCGCGGAGATATTCGAAAACCGCGTTCTTCAGGCTGAAAAAGAGGGTGCAGAAATCCTGTATCACCCGGGCCGTCAGGGCGCATTGCTGCCGCCTATCGTCGTCGACAAGGTTCCCCATGACAGCGAGCTGGTGATGGAAGAAACTTTCGGTCCTATCGTGCCGATCGTGCGCGTGCCGGACAACGACGAAGAGGTGATGGCGATCTCAAATTCGACCGAGTTCGGCCTGTCTTCTGGGGTCTGCACCAATGACCTGAACAGGGCCATCGCCTTTATCAACGGATTGAATGTCGGCACCTGCAACATCTGGGAACAACCGGGTTACCGCATTGAAATGTCACCCTTTGGCGGCATCAAGGACAGCGGAAACGGCGTGAAGGAGGGTGTTATCGAGGCGATGAAGTTTTTCACCAACGTCAAAACCTATTCGCTGCCCTGGCCCAACTAAACCTTGCGTCCTTTCCCCACAGACGGGAAGGGCGCCTCATATCCTCCCTGATACTGGCGGGCCTTTAGGGGCCCGCATCTTTTGATGACAGAAACGAGGAGCGGACATGCCACAGATTGTCCACACGGAAGGGGAATCAAACACATCCGAGGCGCGTAAGGCGTGGTTGAGAAAGTCCATGGGACCAAAGTCGACACCTCTGCTCAAACGCGATGCGGATGTATTCCTGCATCAATCTCTGTCATCACCCTGCGTCAGCACCATTGCAAAGGCCGAGGGGATCTGGATCGAGGATATGGAGGGTCGCCGGTACATGGACTTCCATGGAAACTCGGTGCACCACATAGGCTACGGGCACCCGCGTCTGGTTGCCGCAATCAAGGCGCAGCTTGACGATCTTCCTTTCGCGCCCCGCCGCTTTACCAATGATCCGGCAGTGGATTTGGCGGAAAAACTGGCAGATATCGTACCTGGCGATCTGGGGAAAATGCTCTTTACCACAGGCGGCTCTGACGCCACCGAGGTTGCTCTCAAGATCGCGCGCGCCGCTACCGGTCGGTTCAAAACGATCAGCTTCTGGGATGCCTTCCATGGCGCGGGCTTTGGCGCCGCAAGCGTCGGTGGCGAGGCGACGTTCCGCAGTCATATCGCGGGCCCCCTCTTGTCGGGCACTGAACACGTCGCGCCTTTCGCCTGCTACCGTTGCCCATACAATCACACGGGACCGGAAACCTGCGGGTTGGCCTGCGCGAAAATGGTCGAATATGTTCTGGAGCGTGAAGGAGATGTGGCGGCGGTCATAGCCGAACCGATGCGTGCGGTGCCCTATGTACCACCGCCGGGGTTTTGGAAATCCGTGCGCGAGGCGTGCAATCGTCACGGCGCGCTTTTGATCATGGATGAAATCCCGACAGGCCTTGGCAAAACCGGCAGGATGTTTGCCTTTGAACATGACGAGATCGTCCCCGACATTGTGACGCTTGGAAAAGCGCTTGGCGGGGGCATCCTGCCCATTGCCGCTTGTGTTGCCCGCAAACAATTGGATGTCTGCGGAGATTTTGCCATTGGTCATTACACACACGAAAAGAACCCGGTTACCGCGCGGGCCGCTTTGACAACGCTTCAAATCATCGAAGATGAGGGGTTGGTTCATCGATCGGCCACGTTGGGTGAGCACGCAATTGGCCGTCTTATGGACGAACTTCAGAACGTACCTACCGTCGGAGACATTCGGGGACGGGGTTTGATGTTCGGGGTCGAAATCGTCGATGATCGCGCCGACAAAACGCCGGGTAATGCGCGTGCCGAACGGATTTACTATGCCTGTCTGGAGGCCGGTTTGAGCTATAAGATCAGTCAGGGATGCGTTCTGACATTGTCGCCGCCGCTGACCATCTCGCAATCGGATCTGGACCACGCAATCGACATTGTGGTTGCTGCGATCAAGGCCGAGAGTTGACACGTCGGATCAGTCAAAATTCGGCAGTTGGGAAAAAGAGGCTAGCCGGGACAGCGACGAAGACCCCAAAATGCGACGTAAGACAACGAGTTCGATGGCGCACGGCGTACAAAAAAAATTGGATCTAGCCGAAGGCGTTGTAGTATCCAACTGCACTCAGGCTTCAAGCGCTGACGAAAGTGACGGGAAAGGCAAAATCTTCAATTCGGCCTCTAGTACAAATGAGACTGAATAAACTGACGGGATTACAGGAACTCAATATCAACAGAGCGGGGTCTTTCATGGTATCGAATGTAATTCAGAAGCTGAAAGACCTGTTGTCGCTGTGCTCCACAGATCGCAGCCCGTCGTCTTTGCCAAATGGTGGAAAAAAAGATTCAGTTCAGCAGGCGACTACTTTTTACCTGCCATAGGGTATTCAAACTCCCTTTGCCGCGAGATCCTTGAATACAGATTTCACCAACTTGCCCATGCCTTCATCCGTTTCAGGCGGTTATTCTCTTTTTCCATCCTCGCAAATACTGATCAGATCTAAGGTCTAATCGGCATTACTTCTGTGTGTCATGATTCATCCTTGCAAGGGTGGATGATCAACACCGAGATAGTCTGATTTCAGGGGACTGGGTCACCCGTTCAGCTTCTTTGACAGGGCTGGGAGCGCAGAAGCTCAACTGGCTTCCAACGGTTCGCTGAGTTCTATGGCCCACCCTCTCGACGCATGTCGGGAACGCCGATTGAAAATGTAGCATCTTCCGCCGCCGGGACAGATGGCTTTGAATTGTACGGGTGTTCAGCGCAAACCCGCCACCGAGTTACCAAGGTGGCGGGTCAGGTTATCGTTGTGACAAATTGGTCGGATCAGAGCTTGATGCGGAAGGCTGCGAAACCGTCTGCGCCTTCCCCGGCGTCCTCGATTGCCACTCCTTTGACATCGCCCATATAGTCGCGGGCTTTTGGACCGGTCTCGAACAACACCGTGGTGTCCGCCAGCGGCGAAAACGACCAGTTGGCATCCGCTTTGGGATCGATTGTGCCCTGTTCGACAATGTAGCGCACAATGACGTCGCGGTTGGTGTCCGGTGCTTCGAACACGATCGTGTCGCCCATTGCGCCCGGGAACGCGCCACCACCGGATGCACGGTAATTGTTGGTGGCAATGATGAACTCCATGTCATCCGTAACAGGCGCGCCATTGAAGGCAAGGTTCACGATCCGTGCTGCGTCGGGGTTCACCTCTTCGCCCTTTGGTCCAAAGCGCGACGGTTGCGACAGGTCGATCTGATAGGTCACACCGTCCATCACGTCGAAATTGTACGATGGGAACTCGGGGTTCAGAAGGATCGCATCCTTGGACCCAGCTTCGACCTGATTGAACATACCGGCCGAGCGTTCCAGCCAGCCACGCACCTGCGCCCCGTTCACGCGAACAGCGCGGACCGTGTTTGGATAGAGGTACAGATCGGCCACGTTCTTGATGGCAACGTCCCCGACCGGGACATCGGTGTAATACTCCGGACCCCCTCGGCCACCAGCCTTGAACGGTGCTGCCGCAGACAGGATTGGCAGCCCTTCATGCTCGGTGCCTTTCAGCATGTCTTCGACATACCATTTCTGCGCGATTGAGACGATCTGCACAGACGGATCATCCGCGACCAACGCAAAATAGCTGTGCAGCGGGGCCGAGGTCTTGCCGACCGCGCGCCGAACATAGGCCAGCGTTTCGTCATGAGCTTTCGCAACCGATTCCAGAACCTTCTGATCATCTTCGACCAGAGCGGTGATTGATCGATCTTCGTTACGTTTGGAAATCGGTCGCGCCTCGGAAGTTGTGGTGACGACGCGCCATTCATTGCCGTCCCGTTCCAAAAGCAGGTCCAGCAGGCCAAGATGCGACCCCCAGAAACCGCCCATGACGGCAGGTTTGCCCATCAGCGTGCCTTTTTCCACGTCGATCCCGGGGCGGTCAGCAAATGTCGGTGACGGGAAAACCAGGTGATTGTGGCCGGTGACCAGCGCGTCGATCCCGTCGACCCCTGCCAGAACCACCGATGCGTTTTCCATGCCGTCCTCATGATCGGCCCCCCCGATCCCCGAATGCGACAGGGCGATGATCAGGTCACATCCCTGTTCCTTCATCTCGGGCACATAGGCCTGAGCCGTCTCGACGATATCGCGGGCCTGAACATTGCCCTCCAGGTGCCTGCGGTCCCAGTTCACGATTTGTGGCGGGGTAAAACCGATGACACCGATCCTGATCGGATGTTTGGTGCCGTCGCCCATCTCGATTTCACGGTCGAGAATGGCATAGGCCTGAACAAGGGTCTTGTCGTCACGCGGGTTTGCACCTTTTTCCTTGGCGACGTTTGCCAGAACAACAGGGAACTCGGCACCGGCCAAAGCCTTGTCCAAGAACTCCAGACCGTAGTTGAACTCGTGATTGCCCAGCGTCGCGGCATCATACCCGACCGTATTGAAGGCCGTGATGATGGGATGGCTGTCGCCGTCCTTCATGCCGCGCTCGTAAGCGATGTAGTCGCCCATCGGATTGCCTTGCAGAAAATCGCCGTTGTCCACCAAGATCGAGTTTGTCGCCTCAGATCGGATTTCGTTGATGATCGAAGCTGTGCGGGACAGGCCCACCGTGTCGCGGGGTTTGTCCGCATAATAATCATAAGGAAACACATGGACATGGATATCGGTGGTTTCCATGATGCGCAGATGCGCCTGACTATTGGCCGCCGCCACCGAAAACGGGTGCAGGGTAATTGCCGCCGCACCAGCGGTTGTCGTGGCAAGGAAGCGGCGTCGCGAAATTGAAGAACGGCTTGAGAAAGACATGGGTCACCTTTCAGGTTTGTGGTCAACGCGTCTTTTTGCCTGTAATTCGCAACATCCATATGAAACCGGTTGCCAGCGCTTTAGACGCGTCATGTGTAGGCGCAATGCTAGGTACAATAGCCCAACTTCCTGTACTTGATAAGACATGGTAGAAGGGGAACCCGTGCCCTGCGATTGCCAAGACAATGCCTCACAATCAGTGCTTTGCGACATATCCAACCCGCATCATGTTGGCTGCCATTCACTGACCCCAACCGTGTGGCTGGGACAGCCCGGTTATCGACGTCCCGCCCCCAGGACAATAAGCTCTTTCGGGAAACTGGTCAGTGATAGGCATCCGTCTTCTGTGACCAAGACGTCATCTTCAATGCGGACACCGAAATTGCCTAGGTCATACAGACCCGGTTCGTTGGTCCAGACCATGCCTGCGCGCATTACCTGGTTGTTTCCGCGCATGATATATGGAGCCTCGTGCACATCCCGACCCAATCCGTGGCCTGTCTTGGTGCGGATGCGATTGGCGAAAGGGGATGCTTCAAGAACGCCGATGACAGCATCATCGATATCATGGGCCGTCACACCGGGGCGACACACGTTCAGACCCATCTGATTTGCTCGCAATACAGTTTCGTAGACAGCCTTGCCCTCATCTGAGACTTCGCCAACGAAAAAGGTTCGCGTGATATCCGCGACAAATCCATCCTTGCGCGCGCCAAAGTCAAAGAGCAGCGCATCGCCGGTTTGAATCCGATAATCCATACGCGCTTTCCCATGTGGTCGGGCCGAGTTGTCGGCAGCGACCACAATCGGTGTAAAGGCCAGTGAATCGGCGCCTTCGGCAAACATTGCCTGGATCAAATCCTGTTCGATCTGTTTCTCGGTCTGACCTGCGTGTACCGTTCCGATAACCCGCTCAAGCGCACGTTCCGAGATGGTGATCGCAGCTTGCATGGAGGCCACATCCTTGCTGGACTTGATCAGTCGCAGGTTCGAGATTTGGTGTTCCGCATCAGTTATTTGTAACCCAGGCATAGCTTCGGTCAGTGCATCAGAGATAAAAACACGCATGACCTGCCCTTCAACTGCAAGGGACCCGATGCTCAGGTGGTTCGCCAAAGCGGTGAAAGCCCCTTTGTAACCCGCCTCATCCCGCCAATCGAATACCGCTCCTTCGAACCTTAATTGATCCCACGAGCCAAGTTCCAGATTTGGAACAACGGCAGCGGGTTCTCCTGATGCGGGGATCACAACCACGATGGGGCGTTCGTTGGTCATGAAAGACTTGCCCATGGCACGGTCGAAATTTGGACCCGGCACCAATGCCACGGCATCGACAGAGATTTCACGGGCCAATTGGCGATATTCTGATAAATCTGGTAATCTTACCAACCCTTAATGTGACCGAAACCACCCGCTTCGGCGATCCCGGCACATCTTATTGTTCTTACTCCACGCGCGAGCCGTTATCGGCTTGGTATTCTGACGGTTGGAAACGTCGCCACTCGTTTCGCCGCACAGCAGCATACAGCCCGGCCAAAAGTTCGTTTCGTGTTTCAGATTGCAGTCGTCACTTTTGTCAGCCACCCTTTTGCGGGATCACTCAATCGCGGTGAAAGCATCTGTCTGATTTGACGATGATATTGATTTAACCAGTGCCGCTCGGGCATAGTCAGGTTTTGAACAATCAACATGTCAGTCTGAATTGGCACAAACGTCATATTGCGGAAGGCAAGGAAACCGTTGTCTTCTGTGACGACCTCAAAGACGTTTTCTATGCGGATGCCGAAGCTGGCGGCCTTGTAAAACCCCGGTTCAATCGACATGACCATGCCCGGTTCCAGATCAATCGGGTTATAGGGTTTTCCAATTCTCTGCGGGTGTTCGTGCACTGATAGTCGATGGCCGATGCCGTGACCGGTCCCATGGTCATAGTCCAGCCCGAGATCCCACAAAGGGCGGCGGCAGATCCCGTCGATATGGTGCCCTTGGGTACCAGGCGGGAATCGCAAGGTGGCCAAGGCACAGAAGGCCTTGAAGACTGCCGTGTATGCCTCATCATACCCGTCAGGCCGTGCTCTAAAAGCATAGCACCGGGTGGTATCGGTCGTTCCCGTCTCGTATTGTCCGCCGCTGTCCATCAGATAGGTTTGATCCGGTTGGATGGGATCATTCCGATCCGCGGTCGCGCTATAGTGGCACATCGCCGCGTTCCCGCCTGCCGCTGAGATCGCATGAAAACTGTCACCTAGGAAACCTTGCTGTGCGCAGCGCAGTGCCTTCAATTTTTGCTCTGCTTCACGCTCGGTCAGGGGGTCACCACTTTCGGCGCGAACGGGAACCGTGTCTGCAAGCCAGGCACCAAATTCTGCCCACGCGATTCCGTCGGTGAAATGGCAGGTTCGAAGACCCTCCAGTTCGATCGTGTTTTTCAATGCCTTAGTCCGGGTAATCACACTGCGTTCAGAACCAAGTTTCGCACCGGCTTCTTCGATGGTTTGTCTTACGGCGACAGGTGAGAAATCCGGATCAGCCAATACCAGCTGATTTGGCCGAAATCTGGCCTTGAGCGTGGGCAAAAACTCTACCTGTGGAACTATCTGAAGATTTGAGGGCAATGTACTCTCTACGAAATCATCCAGCTTTTGCGGATCGACAAACCA
Organism: Ruegeria sp. AD9; assembly: GCF_056542305.1. Lineage (NCBI taxonomy): Bacteria > Pseudomonadati > Pseudomonadota > Alphaproteobacteria > Rhodobacterales > Roseobacteraceae > Ruegeria > Ruegeria sp. AD9. The sequence continues at coordinate 58,488 of NZ_JBQFZP010000016.1, read as the reverse complement.
AATCAGCGTCCCGTCCCGATGTGCCAGAAGAAAGGAGTTAACTACCGGATTATAGTCAACATCTGCGCCGCGAATGTTCAGTAACCAGGCGATATTGTCAGGTTGTGTTTCGACAACAAAGTCGGCCTGTCGCTGAACCAGATAGTTCGCCAGATCAGAGCATTTTTCTGCACAGTTTTTCCCGGCAATCTGCGACGGTAAAACTGTCACACGACCACAGGGTGGCGCTGGTTGATCTGTCCAAACCGCGTCGACCGGATTGACTTGTTGCGGCACCATCATTGCGCCCACATCCTTGCAAGCTGCGTCAAACCGGTCAAACCACGACGGGGGTATGTGCATCGGGTCATATCCGAGGCGCCAACCTGTACGCATCTCTTTTCTCAGCCACTCTTCGGGCGTCTCGCCATGAAGATGATGATGAGAGAACAACGCGCCTTTGCACTCTTGCGTAGCCTGCAAGCTGTATCGACCATCGACAAAAAGGGCGACGGTGTCAGGTGTTACAAAGGCAAGTCCAGCAGATCCGGTGAACCCGGTCAGATACGCCAGACGTTCGTCATGCGGTGCGACGTATTCGCCTTGATGGGCATCAAATCGTGGTATTACAAAGGCATCCAGGTCCTGCACGCTCATTTGGTCGCGGAACAGCGAAATTCTTTCGCTCGGACATAAATGAAACCTATCCAGCATGTGCTTTGATCTCTTCCGCGTGGTGGCAGGCGACCTCTCCAAACTCCCCAAATTGTCTGAGTGCGGGAACGTCGCGTTGACAAAGACTTGTGGCAAAACGACAGCGCACGTGGAACGGGCATCCGGGCGGTACGTTCATTGGTGACGGCAACTCACCCTCCAGTCGGATGACGTTCCCTTTGTCATCCGGATCAAGCGATGGCGCAGCGCTGAGCAGAGCTTGGGAGTAGGGATGTGAGGGATCGGAGAACAAGGTTTCGCTATCGCCGATCTCCACAATCCGGCCCAGATAAATTACGGCCACCCGGTTCGAGACGTGACGTACTAGTCGCAAGTCATGTGCGACGAAAAGAATTGTAAGGTTCAGTTTGTCCTGCAATTCAAGCAGAAGATTGACGACTTGTGCCTGTACTGAAACGTCCAGCGCTGAAACCAGTTCGTCGGCAATCAAAACTTCCGGCTCGACCGCCAGCGCACGTGCGATAGCAATTCGCTGCCTCTGCCCCCCTGAAAACTCGTGTGGAAATTTGTATGCGGCGTCCTGTGGCAGGCGTACCAGATCCAACAGTTCCATAACGCGCGAAGGAATTTCACTCTCGGGACGCATCTTGTGAACACTAAGAGCCTCGGAAAGAATCTGACCAGTCGTCATCCGGGGGTTCAGGGACGAATAAGGATCCTGAAACATCATTTGAACGCGACGGTTGTAGTCGCGCTCGTTACGAAATTTCGGGTCAAAAATATCTTTTCCTGCGAAACGGATACTGCCGGTCTGAGGCTGGTGAAGCCGAACGATGCAACGCGCGAGCGTGGACTTGCCACACCCAGACTCGCCGACAACGCCCAGTGTTTCTCCTCGCTTGAGCTCGAGGCTGACACCGTTCAGCGCGTTGACAACCCGCCCGGGTCGCTGGCGGATCAGATCAAGAACCGATCGTGACAAATGAAATTGAAGACCCACATCGTTTATCTCCATGACCGTATCTGTCATGCGACGTCTCCCTGAGCTGCAGGCACATGATTGAAGCACGCCACATGACGACCCTCGGATATTGCCGACAAGGGTGGGCGCGCATTCAGGCACGCGTCGACTGTGCTGTGGCACCGTGGGGCAAAGGCGCATCCGACAGGCAATCTCTCGAGGCTCGGAGGCGTGCCCGGCACCGAATAGAGCGGTGTGCGCGGCGGCACATTCTGAGGAACAGACTGCATCAGCCCAACAGTATAAGGGTGACGTGGTGCATTCAAAACCTGACGCACTGCCCCCTGTTCAACCACCCGTCCGGCATACATGACAGCCAAGGATTCACAGGTTTGAGCGACCACACCTAAATCATGCGTGACAAGAACCACGCCCATCTGAAGCTCATCGGCCAAGGACAGGATCAAATCAAGAATCTGCGCCTGAATCGTAACGTCCAATGCGGTGGTTGGTTCATCGGCAAGCAATAGTTTCGGGTTAGCTGCCAGAGCAATCGCGATCATAACGCGCTGCCGCATACCACCTGAAAACTGATGTGGGTATTCGTCCAAACGTGACGCGGCAGATGGAATCCCTACATGATCCAGCATCTCAACCGCCCGGTCACGGCGCGCCGCGCGATTGAGGTCGGTATGCGCCTTCAACGTCTCGGTCAGTTGCATGCCAACCGTCAACAACGGGTTAAGCGATGTCATCGGTTCTTGAAAGATCATCGCAATTTCGCCACCGCGAATGCGCCTCAGTTTTCGTTCGGAAAGCGGAACAAGGTTTTGCCCCTGCCAATTCACAACTCCTGTGACTTCGCCATAGCGCCGCGATAGCCCCAGAACCGAGCGCAAAGTGACGCTCTTGCCAGAACCGCTTTCACCGACCAGTCCCAGGACTTCGCCACGTCGAACGGAAAAACTCACGTCTCGCACGGCTGGCAAAGGGGTCCCTTCTTTCCAGAAGGTTGTACTAAGGTTTTTCACTTCGAGGATAGGTTGCTGATTGCCTGTCATTGCCAACTCCTTACCCGCGTGGCCTGAGCAGGTCTGCCAACCCATCGCCAATAAGGGAAAATCCAAGACCTGTGATAACGATCGCGATCCCGGGCATCAGGCTCAACCACCAGGCCGTTGTGATAAAATTACGTCCTTCTGCGATCAGGACGCCCCATTCCGCCTGCGGTGGCTGTGCGCCAAGACCCAGATACCCAAGCGACGAACCCAGCAGAATTGCCAGCGCCATATCTGTCATCCAGTAGACGATAACCGGCGTAATCGCATTCGGCAGAAGGTGGCGAAAGATAATGCGCCTGTCAGAGTATCCCATGACGATGCCCGCAGCGGCGTAGTCGTTTCCCATCTGCGCAATGATCTCGGCTCGCATTAACCGGGCATAATAGACCCAACCAACAACCGTTATCGCAATGTACATATTGACCAAGCCCGGCCCAAGTACGGCGACGACCGCAATGACTAGAACCAGAAATGGGAACGTGATGATCGCGTCCACGACACGCCCGAAGATCATATCAGCGATCCCGCGGTAGTAGCCGACAAGCGCGCCAACTACGACGCCAATGATCAGGGCAAAGACTGTGGCAAGGACTGCCATCTGCATGTTTACCGAATAGGCTGAAATAACGCGGCTCAGACTGTCGCGCCCCAGCAGGTCGGTGCCGAAGGGATGGGCCCAGCTTGGTGGCTGTCGGACCGCGGTGTAATCGATGAAGTTTGGATCATACGGGGCAAACGCATTTGGCATGATCGCAAGCAAAGTCGACATTCCAATGATGCAGAGGCCTATTATGAAACCCGGTTTTCGTAGCGCCGCTGGTATGCGCGTCTTTGGCGGTACGCCCGCCCCACCAGGAGAAGTGGCAGTGTCGGTCATGTCAAACGCATCCTCGGGTCCAACGAGCTTTGAAACAGGTCAGTAAGCAGGAATACGACCGAGACCAGAACCGCAAATGTCAGCGTCAATCCCTGGATGAGCGGGTAGTCGCGCGCGAAAATCGCCTCAAGCATCAAGCGTCCGACACCGGGTACGGCGAAAACTGTTTCGGTAACCAGCGTTCCACTCATGAGGTTGCCGATAGACAGACCCAAAAGTGTAACGGTCGAAATCAGTGCGTTACGTAACACGTGGCGCCCCAAGATCAGCCTGTCGGGCAAACCCTTGGCTCGGGCAAACTGAACGTATTCGGCATCAAGGACCTCGATGATGGCGGCGCGCAGGTTTCGCATGATGATCGCCGACGTGTACAACGCCACCGCTACGGCAGGCAGGAACAGATGATACAGCCTGTCCATAAAGGTGTCGCCATAGCCGCCAACCGGAAACCACCGCAGTTGGGCGGCAAGAAAAGTCAGCAAGATCAGACCGATGTAAAACACAGGCATCGATAACCCTATCTGGAACACTGTACGGATCACTGCGTCGGGCCACCGTCCGCGGTTCAGAGCTGCAACAAACGCCAGTGGTCCTGCAATCAACAAAGACATGAGAACTGCATAGATCGTCAGAAAAGCCGTGGTCGGCAGGCGGTTGATGATGACTTCAGTAACCGGTGCGCGCATCAGGATTGACCGGCCCAGATCGCCTTGCAGCGTATTTGTCAGAAACAGCCAGAACTGCACCAAAAGCGGCTCGTTCAGTCCCAACCGTTCGCGGATAGCAGCAAGATCTGCATCCGAAGCCCGGTCTCCTGCGATGGCGATGGCCGGGTCCCCCGGTAGGAGACGAACCAGAACAAAGATGATGATCATCACGAGGATGAATGTCGGGATCATCAACAACAAGCGTTTGAATGTGTATTGAAGGGTTGCCATCAAGGCCTCCGTCAAATGAACCGCCGGCAGTACCTGCCGGCGGCATTTAAGCGATCAGCGGCTGACGGTCGCCTGATCGAAGACGTTATTTCCCAGTGGTGTCTGAACGTATCCGTCCACGCTGGTCGATACTGCCACCGCAAAGGGCGTCTCATACATGAAAAGCAAAGGGGCTGCATCTGCATATATTTCCTGCATTTCAGCATACTGGGCCGCTCTTTTTTCAGCGTCTATTTCTGCTGCCGAAGCCTCAAACAGAGCATTGAATTTCGCGTTTTCCCAACCAGTGCCGACCGCATTGGCTGTAGGGGTATAACCTAACCAGCCGACGACCTGGCTGGGGTCGTTTACGTCGTTCACCCAGCCATAGGTGTGGATGTCAAATTCGCCTGAGCGGTTCTTGGCGCCACGTGTCGGCCCATCCACCTGTTCGACTGACAGATTGATCCCCAACGGAGCCCACATCTGCTGAAGGGCCGCAAATATGGTGCTGTCATCCGCAGAGCCAGCCAAAGTCGTAAAGGTGATTTCGGTTCCCGGCGCTACGCCTGCCTCGGCGATCAGAGCTTTGGCCTTGTCAAGGTCGTAGGCATACAACGGACCAAGATTTGCGGAAAGCTGGGTCGCCGCTGCCATCAGAGGTGAGGTCATTGGCTTGCCGGCGCCTTGCAGCACAAGCCCGATCAGTGCCTCTTTGTTGGTGGCATAGTTGAGTGCCTGCCGAACCCGAGCGTCTGACAACGGGTTAGGCGATCCGTCAGCACGGGTTTCACGCGTGTTGATCGGCGAATATATGATCCGTGTTGACGGATAGAGGTTCATGTTGATCGCTTGGTCTGCTTCAAGCTCCGGCACACGTGAAAACGGAATGAATTCAGCGGCATCCACTTCACCAGCCTGAAGCTTCAGAATCCGGGTTGCGTCATCAGGTATGATCTCAAAATGCACGCCGTCCAGGTAAGGCAGCGCTTTGCCGTCGGACCCTTTGCGCCAGTAGTTCTTATTGGCACAGAACTCCATGGAGGTTCCCTGCTCAAATCCACACAGATAGAAGGGGCCGGACCCGACACCGGGACCTTTGGCTGCAAAGATTGCGGCGGACTTTTCCTGGTCAGTGGAACCTTCGGCCGCCTCAAAGACGGCTTTGGAGACAATACCGGTTGTGAAAGTGGCAAGCATTGAGAGGATTGTCGGGTCAGCCGCTTTCAGACTGATCGAGACGACATTTCCTTCCGCGCTTACATTGTCGATGGATCCCAGAAGTCCGGCCCAGGGGCTTAGATCGGGATTGCGGGCGCGATCCAGCGAAAAGACAACGTCTTCTCCGGTCAAAGGCGTTCCATCCGAAAAGGAGACGCCGCTGCGCAAGGTAAGCGATACAGACTGTCCATCATCGGAGATACTGTATTCTTCGGCCAGTCCTGGGATGACAGAGTTTCCATCTTCACTGGGGCGCAATAGCGTGTCGAAAAGGCTGCCAACCATCCAGATGTCAGGGTTTCGATCCGCATAAATCGGGTCAATCAGGTTTGATCCGTCATATCTGGCGAAATTCAGAATGCCACCACGCTCTTGTGCGAACAAAGGTAGGGCCATTGCGGTAGCCACGACGGCAGTCGCTGCCATCAAATTACGTTTCATTGATGAGTTCCTCCCAAAGCGATTCTCGATCGCATGAAGGCGGTATACATTAATTTCAATACTGCTAAAACAATTTTTAGTTTGACGTAAACTGCATATTGCGATCACAGGAGCATTGATTGGAAACCCAGGATGCGCCACGACATTTTGGGCAGCACTTTCAAGTGCGACCCCGCGATAGAACTCGGAGAACTGTCGATGAACGGTTCGGCCGACCTGATTAGTTGGAGGAATTATTGATCGGCGTTGTATTTACCCACAATTCAACTGCTTCAGTGTCTCCTAGGACAATCGAATAATGCGGCTTGGAGGTGTCGTGATGTATCGTGTCACCGCTCGACATGATGTGGACTTCGTCACCCAGATGGTATTCCAACTGACCCGAAATCAGATAGCAAAAGCTCTCGCCTTCGTGGCACATCTTCTCGGACATGTGGCCCGCAGGACGATGAACGATGCACGGATACAAAAGCGCCCCCGAAAACCCCGGACCCAACTTTTCATAGAACCGCCCGTTGACTCCCAATGCATAGGTTTGACGTCGATCTTTGCGAACGTATTCGATGTATTCCTCGGGAACGCTGACAAGCTGTTCAATGCTGGTCTTTAAAGATGCAGCAATTGCCATAAGCGAAGACAGGGACGGGGCACTAATGCCGCGCTCGACCTGTGATATGAACCCTGTGGTCAAACCAGCTTCATCCGCAACCTCGACAAGTGTTTTGCCAAGCGCTTTCCGGCGGCGTCGAATTGCTTTCCCCAGTTGAGACGGGTGATTTTTCTGATCCATCATTTCTTCTCTAGTGGTCGAGCTCGACGGCTCTCAGGGGCCTTGTTTCAGCAAATCCTGTACCTGTGACCGACGGGAACAGCGATTCGCTTACTAGGCGAACTTCATAACCGGTACGGTTATCATTGGCTAAGTTTCTACTAAAAGCGTTTTTAACCCGGAAAAGCAAATTAGGTTCCTTCCTTCGTGTCGCTGCAAACTTCTGAATGAGAGGCTTAGTCTCGGCGATCACGTGGGAGGAAGGTAGCCAAAATCAGCTCTCCGCTATGACTGGCTCAGATCTGACGAAGGATCTTGTTGCTGCCGACTTACTTCACCGCGCGCACAGAAGAAAATCAGTGAATTTGACGCCTTCATCCCAGAATGGAAGAAGCAGCAGCCGCGTGCCCGTTGCGTTGAAGTATCTTAGGGTCAATTGCCAGGAATTCTGCACTGAGCGTACCTTCGAATGCGCCCGTGCAAAGACCAACGGTGAAAAAAACTCGATTGTTGAGGGTCGCCTGATCAACTCTCGGACTGCGTTCGGCCATGATCTCTGTTCGATTGCGACAGGAAACTGTGTGCCTCAAGTGGAATTGCGCAGTATATTGAGCCGTCGTTATTGGGACGTTGCGGCCCCTCAAAGAGCTCATTGTAAAACCTGTTCGAAACCCATTTGTCCGAACCAATCTTTCATTTCCACATGCCAGTCATTCACCAAAAGATTGCAACTTATCCATCTGCTTTATTTGGTCGCAACTGCCTGAACATGCGCTGCGAAAGCAGGATCAAACATCAGTGCCTTGCACCTGTCGAACCGACCCGTTGCATAGGCCCAGAAATCATCGGCCGGGTTATCATCGGCATGTTGGATCAAGCCCCAGAGTGTCCACAGAAGATCGCACATCGCCTTGTAGATCACCATTCGCCCGAATTGATCCGCTGTTGGTGCCGCGCCGAAATAGGACGTCAGCATCTCGATTTCTTGCGCCTCGGTCAGCCCGGCTTCGACCGACAAATCGCCGAGGTCCCAAAGGGCATCATTCATGCCGGAATATTCGAAATCCACGATCCACATACGGTCACCGTTGTCGAGAAAGTTCTCGCAAAGCGGATCGCAATGGCTGGGAACCAGCATGCCCGGCCTGTCTTGCAGCAGCAGTTTGATCGGCGCAGCTTCCGCGACAATTTCTGTATAGCCTTCGGGCAGGGAAATATCCTTTGTTGACAGGACTTTCAGGTATTCATCGATCATCGAAAAAAGTTCGAACCGAAATTCGAAAGGGCGGGGTGACTCGTGTAGTTGCCGCAGGGCATGCCCGGCACGTGCGGCCGCTCCGGAGCGCGTTGCGAAAAGCTCGGGTGTCATGGTGACGATACCGTCAATGCAATCACTGATCATCACACCGGTATCTGCATCCGCCCAAAGCACAGCAGGTCCGATACCAGCTTCGGCTGCGACCTTGGCATTGTGAATCTCAACGCCGCGATCAATGTAATCCGCGGTGCCATCTCCGGGGATACGAACGATCATGGTGTGCCCGCCGGTTTCCACTCTGTAGACCAGATTGGTCAACCCACCCAGCCGTTTGATTTTGCTGTCTTGTGCTGAGATTTCCTCAAAACCTTTCAGGTTGCGAAGTTCACTCAGGACACGATCAGTGTTTCCGTCAGTCATTTTCTGCCCTCCCACTCAGGCTTTTAGCCGCTCATTGGTCGGATCGTACAGAGGCCCATCCACCCGGTGGATCTGTTTGCGGTCTCCGAACAATTCGAGTTCGAATTCCGTCTGGTCCATCAGCGCCACCGGAAGATAGCCGTAGATGATCGTTTTCCCGACATGGTGCCCATAGCCACCGCTGCTGGCGCGCGAAACGGTTACGCCATTGTGCAGGATGGTTTCCCCCCCGGTCATCGGCAGTTTTTCCTCGGTCACGAAGGTACAGAGTTTCTGTGCTGCGCCATTGGATTTCTGGCCCTCCAGAACATCGCGCCCGAAAAAACTTCCCTTGGATTTCAGGTGGACGCGAGAGCTCAGGCCCGCTTCTACAGGTGTATAGTCCGGGGTGATATCGGTGCTCCAGTAAAGATACCCCTTTTCCAGGCGCAGCGAGTCTATGGTCCGGTAGCCAATGTCGCGGATGCCATAGGCCTGTCCTGCCTTCCAAAGTTGATCATAGACATGAAGTGCAAATTCGGTTGGGATGTGCAGTTCCCAGCCCAATTCGCCGGTATAGCCGATGCGCACCGCACGCACTTTTGCTGCTCCGACCGTAATGTCGCGCGCTGTTGCAAAGGGAAACGCAGCGTTTGAGATATCCTCTTCGGTTACCGCCTGCAGGACGTCGCGCGCTTTTGGTCCGCAGATATTGATCACCGCCCGGGATGAGGTAACCTCGATCAGATGTGCCGATCCGTCTTGCGGCAGATGGCGTCGGATCCAGTCAGAATCGTGCGCCCCGAATCCGGCGCCGGTCACGATATAGAAATGGTCGCGCCTCAGGCGGGTGATGGTGACATCCGCCTCGACTCCTCCTTTGTCGTTACAAAGCTGGGTATAGATTACGCTGCCATCCGGCTTGTCCATGTTTGAGACCGCTAGGTGTTGCAACACACCCAACGCGCCAGAGCCGATCAGTTCGAACTTGGAAAAGCTCGACTGGTCGATCAGAACGACACCTTCGCGCGCAGCGCGGTGTTCTTCGGCCGCGAAGACATGCCAACCGGGATTGAGAAAATCGAGTTGATCCACTGGGGTGACCCCAGCTGGGGCGAACCACAAGGGCCGCTCCCACCCGTTCTTTGACCCATAGACCGCCCCGTGTTCTTTCAATCGGTTGTATAGCGGAGACAGTCGCAAATTGCGTGCGGTCTCGGCCTCCTGGCCCGGATAGCGCATCTTGTAGTGATGCGCATAATGCTCGACGGCTCGGGGATACATAAAGGCCTTGGTCGCATGATGTGGGCTGAACCGCCGCACGTCCAATGGCCAAAGATCCAGGCTTGGACGCCCGTTCAGAATCCATTCCGCGATCATTTCCCCCGCGCCCCCGCCAGCCGCAATGCCGTAGAGGAACCCGGTCGAGAGCATCAGGTTCTTGACCTCAGGGGCCCAGCCCATGACAAAATCACCATCGGCGGAGTAGGGGATTGGTCCATTGATGATTTGCCGGATGCCGACCTGGTTCACGACAGGCGTGACGACACCGGCAAGTTCAGCCAGCGGCGCAAAACGGTCAAGATTGTCCGGCAGCAACTGGCGCACGAACTCTCCGGGAATGCCCCGTTCTCCAAATGGCAATGTGTCGTCTTCGTAACCTCCGATGACCAGACGCCCGCCAGCATCGGGCTTGTAATAGACCAGACGCTCAGGGTCGCGCAGCGTGGGCAGGCCCTTGACCAATTCCGGCTCTGGCAATGGTTCTGTTACGACATATTGGTGCTCGACAGCGCAGGCTGGCACCACGACGCCCAGTTTTGCGGCCAGTTCACGGCTCCACATGCCCGAGGCCAGTACAACGGTTTCCGCCTCATAGTCGCCGTTGGTTGTCATCACTTTGGTTATGCGGCCATTGCGGATTTCGAAATCCTCGACCTTCACCCCCTGCCTGATCTGTGCGCCGTGGTTCCGTGCACCGGCTGCAATCGCCAGACACAGGCCAGCGGGGTCAACGTGGCCATCAGATGGAATAAAGGCAGCCCCCTCTAAACCGTCGGCATCGATATAGGGAAACAGGGCTTTCGCTTCGGCTGGTGAGATGATTTCCATCTCCAGGTCAAAACTGCGTGCCATTGTCGCCAGACGTTTTGCCTCCAGCAGCCGTTCCTTGGTTGCCGCCAGCCGCAAGCTGCCGACTTTCTTCCAGTCGAACTCCATACCGGTCTCGTCGGCCAGCCGGTCATAGAGCGCGACCGATCGTTTCAGCATCCGGGTCGTATTTCGGGAAGACCGCAGTTGCCCAACCAGCCCGGCAGCGTGCCATGTTGCCCCCTCTGTCAGAGATGCCTTTTCCAGAAGGACGACATCCGTCTCACCTGCCCGGGCCAGATGATAGGCGATTGAGCATCCGATGATGCCGCCGCCAATAATAAGGTGTTTTGCAGAATGGGTTGTCATGGCCTCGCCCCTGTCGACAAATTTGATGCCAGATCATCGTATCGACCAACAGAAATCAACAAAAATTAAAAAAGAGCGTTGAAATATGGTGATTTAAGGAGGTATCAACAATTCATCCTGTTAGAATCCAACATCCGAGTGGCTGAATGTCGAAATACGAAAAGGACATCCTAAGCGCGGTTAACATTCATGGCCGAATCTCGGTCATGGATCTGGCGCAGAGGCTTAACGTTTCCGATCAGACAATCCGTCGAATTGTGAAGCCGTTGGTGGATGCGGGGCACATCGACAAGGTTCACGGCGCGTTGGTCAGCACCCAAAAGGTTCTGGATCCCCCTTTCATCGCGCGTATGACAACCAACCGCGCGGCGAAAGTCGCCATTGCAAAGTCCATTTTGAACCTTGTGCCTGATAACGCGTCCATTGCTATTGATACAGGATCTACGTCGGGTTTTGTGGCTCAGGCTCTCAAGGCGCGCAGAGATCTTACCGTGGTGACGAATTCAGCGTTCATTGCAACAACTCTGGCGATGGGGAACGGCAACCGGGTCTTTATGGCGGGCACACAGCTTCGAAATCATGACGGCGCAGCGTTCGACCGCGCGGCCTTTGACGTTATTGCGAATATGTCGGTGGAATACTCGATCCTGTCGGCGTCACGTGTGCATCCGAAACAGGGTTTTTTGGTGTTCGAACAATGCGAAGTCGATATTGCGGTCGCAATGAAGGCGATCAGCGAACGATGTTTCATGGCAGTGGACTCGACCAAGTTCCAGGCATCCGAACCCAAACCGGCCTTGCGTCTTCCAGCTCTTTCGGCAAGTGACTTCCTGATAACCGAGCGGAAGCCTACGTCAAAATTTGAAGGCGTTATAGGTCGGGCAAAGACAGTAATCGCCGCAGATTAGTTTCAAGCTTTTGACGAATGAGCGGCTAAGAAAGGACGCGGCCCACCTGCACGCCGCGTTCAGTCATGTTCTGGACAGAGTGTACCGGGGTTATAAGTTAACAGCGTGCAAGACTGTATCCTTGGGGAAGTGACAGGGCTTCAATGTGATCAAGTTGCGAACTGTTAACGAACTGTTTTATGGGAACAAACGTCAGATCACCTATGCTCCCCAACTGTATTTCAAAGTTGGCAACATAGTCTTCGTCCGCAACTGCGCGGCGTACGTCGCTCCGCCGCGCGTGTTTTCGGGCATCTAGGTCCGGATTAGAAGATAAATTGGCCAGCTGTAGACATCCGGATCTGCTTCAGTGGCTGAGAATCTTGGAAAGGAAATCCTGAGCACGCGGGCTTCGCGGGGAACCAAAAAACTCGGCCGAAGGCGCGTCTTCGACGATTTCGCCATGGTCCATAAAGACCACGCGGTCGGCCACCTTCTTGGCAAACCCCATCTCATGCGTGGCGACCATCATCGTCATGCCTTCCTTTGCCAGTTCCACCATGACGTCCAGAACCTCGTTGATCATCTCTGGGTCGAGCGCCGATGTTGGTTCGTCAAAGAGCATTGCCATCGGCTCCATCGCAAGGCCGCGGGCAATCGCCACCCGCTGCTGCTGGCCGCCGGACAACTGCGAGGGGTATTTCTGCGCATGTTCCGTCAGGCCCACGCGCTCAAGAAGTGCGAGCGCCTTTTCCTCCGCCTCTTTCGGATCGCGCCCCAGCACCTTGATCTGGCCGATCTTGAAGTTCTCGGTCACGTTCATATGAGGAAACAGCTCAAAATTCTGAAAGACCATACCGATCTTGGAGCGCCTCTTGTCGAGATTTGTCGATTTCGCGGTGATCGAGGTGCCCGCGACGGTGATCTCGCCATCATTGATCGGCTCAAGCCCGTTCACCGTTTTGATCAACGTGGACTTGCCCGAACCAGAAGGGCCGCAGACCACGATCACCTCGCCCTTGGCGACGCTGAGGGTATAGTTCTTCAGAACCTGAAAGGTCTTGCCGTACCAATTGTTGACATTCTTCATCTCGATCATGTGGCAAGCCTTTTTTGCAGATACCGGACGCCCATGGAGGCAAGGAAACAGAGGGTGAAGTAGACCGCAGCGACGAAGAGGAACATCTCCACCAGCTTCTGGTCACGGTTGGCGACAATCTCGGCACTGACAAGGAAATCGCGCAGGCCGACGACATAGACGAGCGATGTGTCCTGAAAGAGGATGATCACCTGTGTCATCAGGATCAGCGTCATCGCCCGGAAGGCCTGAGGCAGCACGATATAGCGCATCGACTTGCTGTAGGTGAGGCCGATGGCGCGCGGCGGCCAGTTGTCCGGGGCGGACAGAGTTGATGCCGGCCCGGATGATCTCGGAATAATAGGCGGCCTCAAACAGGATGAAGGCCACGAGAACTGAGGAGAAGGCGCCGACAGGTCGACCAATGATAAGCGGCACAAGGAAGAAGAGCCAGAAGATCACGAGGATCAGCGGCAGCGAGCGGAAGAAGTTGACATAGGCCGCAGCGAACTGGCCCAGAACCGGTACCTTTGCGATGCGCAGAAGGGCAAGGACCGTGCCAAGGACGATACCCCCTGCCACTGCGAGGCCCGTCAGCAGGAAGGTCATCTTCAAGCCGTCCCACAACAGTTCGCCATTGGCGGGAATGACGGAGAAATCGAGTGTCATTGCGCAGCCCCTTTTGCGAAGGTGCCGGGCAGGGCGGTCATCCTGTCGACCCGCCGCATAACCGCCATCACCGTGAAAGTGACAAGGCTATAGACCACAGTTGCGGCGGTGAAGGCTTCAAATCCCTGGAACGTAAATCCTCGATCTGTCGTGTCATCGCCGTCAGTTCGACGACACCTATGGTCAGCGCCAGCGAGGAATTCTTGAAGATCGTCAAAAACTCGCTTGTCAGCGGCGAGATGATGATGCGGTAGGCATTGGGCAGAAGAATTTATCGATTGACCTGTACCTCGGTCATGCCGATGGCGCGGCCTGCCTGGCGCTGCCCACGGCCCACGGCCTCGATTCCCGAACGGACCTGTTCGCAGACACGCGAGGCGGTATAAAGGCCGATAGCGACAATGGCGGTGGTCATTGCCGGGAAGGGCATGTCGCGCTTGACCTAACGCGACCAGTCATCCGGCAGGACTTCGGGGAAAGCGAAGTACCACAGGAACAGCTGTACCAGCAGCGGAACATTGCGGAAGATCTCTACATAGGTGGTGCCAACGGCCCTGAGGACCGGGTTGGATGAGGTGCGGAAGATACCGAGCGCTGAGCCCACCGAAAAAGCGATTGTCCAGGCCAGAAGCGAGATAACTATGGTCCAGCCGAAATAGGGCTCGCGGGACAGAACGCCCCAGTCCCAATTATAGTTCTTGTCATCCCCCTGCCGCAGCTGGGGAGGGGCGGATGTACCCGCCCCTTCTTTTGTTGCTTATTCTGGCAGTGCCTGAATTTCGAACGCGGTCGCCAGCGTATCGGAAAGCGGCATGTCGATGTTTGTCGGGCCCGGCTCGAACCAATTGGCGTAAATCTCCTTGATCTCACCAGAGCGCATCAGACCGGCCATGACCGTACGTCCAAGACGTTCGAACGTGGAGTCGTTGCGCTGCACCATCAGGGCATAGGGATCGAAGGACAGGTACCGCCCGGTGACCTGATAGCCAGTCGGATCGGACGCCTTTGAGATCAGGTCATAGAGCAGAACATCGTCCGAGCCATAAGCGTCGATGCGGTCCGTTTCCAGCGCCAGCCAGTACCGGCTGCGATCTTTGACCGGCACGATTTCGACGTTCAGGCCCTTTTCTTCGATGATGGCCTTGATCGCCTTTTCGTTGGTCGTGCCCGCAGACAGGCCAATGACCTTTCCTTCCTGATCCTCGATCTAGACTTTCCGACCGCCTTGATCGACCTGACCATGATGCGGCTCAAGACGCGCAGCTTTTCCCAGCACGAAAAAGTGGTTGAGGCGATCTCTGCCGAAATATCGGCAATCTTGTCGCGGCAGGCCTGACGCCTGTTCGTTGCCGTCGGCGGTTTCGGCGGCCTTGTCGAAATCCGTCCGTTTCAGCAGTTCGCCTAACTGACAGCGTAGTCGAGACAACAGCTCCGCCGATGCTGGCATCTAATGAGTATCGCGACGGAACCGGCGACGCCTAGTCGACGCACCGCCTGAGTAACGTCGGGCTCAGAGGCCAGTGCAGTCACTCAACCATGCCTATCCGTTCGATCTGTTGCACTAACGTACCACAGCTGATCAGGGCCTGTCCCGTTGCCAGGATCATCTGGGGCAGGATCATCCATTCTAGCGTCCAGGCAACGCCGGAACGTTCCTGCTCGTGCACCAGCGCCTGATGCATGCCCGACAGTTGGGTTGCGTTGAAACGAGCCAGTGCGACCAGCAGTTCCGCACGGACCGGGTTGCGCTTGTGAGGCATCGCCGAAGATCCGCCGCCACCTGTCAGCGAAACCTCGTCCACCCCTTGCTGGGCCATGAGCGACACGTCCTGACCAATCTTCCCCAGCGATCCGGTTATCAATGAAAGCCATGAGGCAAGTTCTGCAAGATTGTCCCGGCGGGTATGCCAATTTGCATTGCAGCTGGCCAGGCCAAGCCTGTCGGCCATATGATCTGCGATTGCCTGTCCGGATCCGAGCATCCCAACGCGGTCGCCAACGGCGCCGCCAAGTTGCAGCACAAGCAATCTGGGCTGCAATTCGGTCAGGCGTTTCTGGTGATCGGCCAATGGCAACCGCCAGTTTCGCAGGCGCGTGGCAACCGAAATCTGCAATGCCGCCTGCATTCGGGTTCGCCCTATCATCACGTGTTCGCCATATGCCTGCTCCAGCACCAAAAGCGCATCTACCAGGTCTGAAAGACGGGCCGAAAACACCTCCAGAATGTCTTTGATTG
Source organism: Ruegeria sp. AD9 (assembly GCF_056542305.1). Lineage (NCBI taxonomy): Bacteria > Pseudomonadati > Pseudomonadota > Alphaproteobacteria > Rhodobacterales > Roseobacteraceae > Ruegeria > Ruegeria sp. AD9. The sequence continues at coordinate 42,600 of NZ_JBQFZP010000016.1, read as the reverse complement.
ACAAAACCAGAGCGGTGTCGACAACATCCTGCGACGTCATCCCCTTATGCAGCGCGACGTGGCAATGATCAGGCAATGCCGCTTTGAGTGACCGCACCAGCGAGGGCACCACCACGCCATCCAATGACGTCCCGTCGCGCAGCGCCCGCATGTCGGGACGGTGTTGTCGGATAAGTTTAGCCGCGGTATCCGCCACCTCTGTTGGTACCTTGCCGACCGCCGCCAAAGCCTCAGAATATGCGGCCTCGACGGACAGCATGTGTCTTAGCTGAGTCTCTGCGCCCAGCATCTCTGAGGTCTGCGGGTCCTCAAACAGCCCGCTGAGCCAGGGATGAGTGGAAAGCTGTTCCATCCTATATGTGGCCTTTGAATTGAAGCGGGCGGATATCAATCGTCATGGCGCCATTACTCCCTGCGCTCAAAGAGCCAAAATCTCGCGGGCCTGTTGCCAGGTGGCGACCGGACGTTCGTGCTTTGCGCATAACTCGGTCACGCGATTGACCAGCGCAGCATTCGAAGGCGCAAGCGTGTTGCGGTCCAGCCGGACATTGTCTTCCAAACCTGTCCGCGTGTGCCCGCCCGCAGCAACGGCCCATTCATTTACCACAATCTGGTTTGGACCGATCCCGGCGGCACACCATTCGGCACCCGGTGCGCGATCCTGCATGGATTTCACGTAAAAGTCGAACACGGCCCTGTCGACCGGCATCGCGTTTTTGACACCCATGACAAATTGAACATACAGCTTGCCATACAGCTTGCCTTCCTTGTGCAATCTGATCGCTTGCAGGATGTGGGACAGGTCAAACGCCTCGATCTCGGGCGTGACTTTGTATTTTTGCATTTCGGCTGACAGCCAGTCCACCAGGTCGGGTGGATTTTCATAAACCCGGGTGGGAAAGTTGTTCGATCCAACCGACAGCGACGCCATGTCAGGGGCAAGGGGCAGCATTCCGCCTCTGGCCTGACCGGCGCCTGACCGCCCACCAGTGGAAAACTGGATGATCATTCCGGGACAGTGTTTTTGCAAACCCTCTTTCAGGAGAGCGAATTTGTCGGGGTCGCTGCTGGGCGTCTGATCATCGTTGCGAACATGGGCGTGGACAATGCTGGCACCGGCCTCGAACGCCTCTTGCGTGCTTTCGACCTGTTCCGCAACCGAGATCGGCACCGCTGGGTTGTTCTTCTTGGTGGGCAGGGAACCGGTGATAGCCACGCAGATGATGCAGGGTTTGGTCATGGTGACTTCCTGAAATGAGTGCGGCCTTGGCAAGGCAGCACCAAGTAGTCAGATATCAAAAAAGACGGTCTCATCTTCGCCTTGTATCTTGATATCGAAGCGATAGACAACTTGACCGTCCCGATTGGTGCGTCTGGCCAGCAGCGTTGCGCGGCGGCGTTCCCATTCGATGAGATTAAGGACCGGGTCCTTGCTGTTGGCCTCTTCCTCGTCCTCGAAATAGATACGCGTATTCAGACCGACATTGATGCCCCGGGCTACAACCCAAAGGTTTATGTGAGGCGCTTGCTGGCCCACGTTTCGTCCCGGTGTCGGGCCGGGTTTGACAGTGTCGAACGCCCATTCGCCGGTTTCAAAATTGGTGATGACGCGTCCCCAGCCGCGAAAGCCGTCTTCGACATCGCCGCCGCCCTCAGGATGGGCATAGACGCCCCTGGCATTTGCCTGCCAGGCCTCGAGCAAAACATCCTTGATGGGCGATCCTGCCCCGTCCACGACCAGTCCTTCGACCCGAATACGCTCACCTTCGGCATTTGGTCCGGCTATATCCCAGCCCAGTTCCTGCCTGTAGATCTCAAATCCGGCAGCCCCAGGCGCCAGACCGATATGGACGTAAGGCCCGGCTGTTTGCGAGGGGGTTTCCTTCAGATAATTCAGCTGTTGCATCTTCAGTTCCCCTCCAGACGGTTTTCAAACAGGGTCGAGCGCCGACCGCGCAAGACCACGTCAAATTTATAGGCGATGGTATCCAGTGGGATCGTCGAATTCATATCGAGCCGCGAAATCAGGCGGCTGATCGCATCGGCGTCAGGAATAGTTTTCACGATCGGGCACCTGTCAATCAGCGGGTCACCTTCGAAATAACATTGTGTGATCAGGCGTTGCGCAAAACCTGTTCCGAATATCGACATGTGGATATGGGCGGGACGCCAGCTGTTCACCCAATTGCGCCAGGGGTAGGCACCGGGTTTTACGGTGCGGAAGAAATAATACCCGTTTTCATCTGTCAGGGTGCGGCCACAACCACCGAAATTGGGATCGATCGGTGCCAGATAGGTATCCTTCTTGTGGCGATAGCGCCCACCCGCATTCGCCTGCCAGATTTCCACCAACGTGTTTGGCACCGGACGTCCGTTTTCATCCAGCACCCTGCCGTGCAGAATAATTCGCTCGCCAATCGGGCTTTCACCGGGCTGCGCATAGTTCGAGATCAGGTCCTTATCCAGAGGATCAACATCGTTGTGGCCAAAAACCGGGCCGGTGACCTCACTGATCGAGTTTTGCAGCGAGATCAGCGAATATTGCGGTGAACGGGTCACGCTGGTCTTGTAGTCGGGCGTCAGTGCAGGTGGGTGCCACTCGCGGTCACGCTGGTAGAATTCACCTTGTTTCAACATTGTCGGATCACACTTCCTTTTTCTCTGACTGGGGTTTCTGCGCGTTTCCCATTCAGTCCTGTTCCATTTCGTCATACGTTTGTTTTGCCAGCCTGAGGGCCTGATTGGCGCGCGGTACGCCCGCGTAAATTGCGACGTGCTGAAACGCTTCAAGTACATCCTGCTTGCTGGCGCCGGTACGGGCTGTGGCGCGGATATGCATCGGGATTTCTTCGAAATTGCCCAACGCAGCCAGCAAAGCCAGCGTCAGCATGGATCTCTCACGGTCGCTGATCCCGTCCGAAGCCCAGACAGTGCCCCACGCGCCTTCGGTGATAAGCGTCTGAAATGGACCGTCCAGATCAGATTTGGCGGCTTCGGCACGATCCACATGGGCATCGCCCAGAATTCTGCGCCGCACTCGCATACCGGACGCGTATTTGTCACTCATTGCGGTTCTCCATCAGGAAGGCGGACAAGTGTTCAGCATAGGTGGCGGGGGCTTCCACGCATGGCAGGTGCCCGGTGTTGGGTATTTCGGCATAGCGCGCCCCGGGGATCATAGCACAGGTCTGCCGGACCAGTTCGGGCGGGCAGGCGCGGTCATCTGATCCGGCGATGGCCAGAACTGGCAATCGCAGCGCCCAGGTCATGGATTCAAGATCAACATTTGAAATCGCGTTGCAGCATCCCAGGTACCCAGAAACAGGGGTACGCACCAGCATGTTGCGCCAAAGCAGCACGTTATCGGTTGCCCTGAAACCCGCTGCAAACCAACGGTCCAGAATTGCGTCAGCCACAGGCTCGATGCCGGACGATCGGATTGCGCCCATCCGGTCACGCCACATCTGGGGCGTCCCCATTTTCGTGGCGGTGTTGGAAAGAACAAGGGCGCGGATCAGGTCTGGTCGGCGCGAAGCCAGCGCCTGACCGATCATGCCGCCAATCGACAGGCCGACAAACACCGTGTCGCGAACCCCGATATGGTCAAGCAACGCCTCGGCGTCATCTGTCAGCTCAGCCAAGCTGTAAAGCGCCTGAGGGCATTCCGACAGGCCGTGACCACGCAGATCGAACCGGATCAGGCGCAGCCCCTTGGGCAGTAAGGGCAAAACTTTGTCCCAAAGGCGCAGGTCAGTTCCCAGCGAGTTGGCAAACACCACAGGCGTGCCATCTGGATCGCCATCCTCACGCCAATGCAGGTGAATGTTATCCAGCGCCGCAATCTGCATCAGTAGGGCAGCCCGACGTAGTTTTGTGCAAACACCGATTGGGCCTCTTTGTTTTCGCGCAGGAAATCAATGTCAGCCTTCTGCATTTTCAGGTCAAAGCCGTTCTGTTCCGGAAAACGGTGCAACAGGTTGGTCGTGGACCAACTGAACCGCTCGGCTTTCCAAATTCGGGCCAACGCTTTTTCGGAATAGCGGTCGATGCCTTCGCTGTCGTGGTCTTTATAGAATTGCAGCAGGGCGTTGTGCAGATAGTGGATGTCGCTTGCCGCCGTGTTAAGCCCCTTGGCCCCGGTGGGGGGCACGATATGCGCGGCATCCCCACACAGGAACAAACGGCCCCAGCGCATTGGTTCGGTCACAAAAGACCGCAGCGCTGCAATTGATTTTTCGACCGATGGCCCGGTGATCAGTTTCTCAGCATATTGCGTGGGAATCCTGCGTTTCAGCTCCTGCCAGAAGGCTTGATCAGTCCAGTCATCGGCACTGTCAGACAGCGAGCATTGAATGTAGTAACGGCTGAGGTTCTCATTGCGCATGGAACAAAGCGCAAAACCGCGTTCCGACCCGGCATAGATCAGTTCGTCATGGACCGGGGGAGTTTCGGACAAAACGCCCAGCCAGCCAAACGGATAGACCTTTTCATATTCCCGGCGCACGGTCAGCGGGATGGTTTGACGCGACACCCCATGAAACCCGTCGCACCCGGCGACAAAATCGCAATCAATCCGGTGTCCGGTCCCATCCGCTTGATACGTCACATAAGGTGCATCGCTGTCAGCCCCATGAATCTGAAGATCATCGACGTTAAAAGCAATCTTGCCGCCCATCGCATCGCGTACATCATACAGGTCGCGGGTTACTTCCGTTTGTCCGTAAACAACCACATGTTTGCCCGTCAGCTCTTTAAAGTTGATGCCGAATTCGATATCGCCATACGAGATCACTGTGCCGTCATGGACAAAACACTCCTTGTCCATCCGATCTGCTACACCGGCTTCGCGCATCAGCTCCACAAAACCGGTTTCCAGAATGCCAGCGCGAATGCGACCCAGAACATATTCCCTGGTTTTGCGCTCTAACACGATGGTGTCTATGCCGTTGCGGTGCAACAACTGGCTGAGCAAAAGACCTGAAGGTCCACCGCCGATGATCGCGACCTGAACGCGCATGTTGGCTCTCCTGATTTCGCGTGTCTAATAATTGAACGTCATTTCTCGATATGTAAAATGAGTTCTACTTGGACTTAGTTGCTATAATTGGAAAGTAATGATAGATCGCCGCATCAAAGTTAGGCATATTCATTGTTTTATTGAGATATGTCGCGAGAAAAGCCTGAAAGTTGCGGCAGAGAAGCTGTTTCTCACGCAACCGGCGATATCCAAGACGCTTAAGGAGCTTGAGGATATTCTGAGCACTGTGCTGTTGTCCCGTAACCGGTCCGGTGTTTCTCTGACGCGGCAGGGCGAAGTGTTTCTGCATTTCGCCGAAATGTCGCTGGCCGCTTTGCAGCAGGGCTTTTCTGGTGTGGAGCAGATCGAAGCGCGCGGCAGGGCCAGTCTTCGGGTCGGGGTGCTGCCTTCGGTTGCGGCCCGTTTGATGCCAGCCGTTGCCACCGAGTTTTCCGAACTTGCGGGCAATGCCCGACTGAGCGTTTTCGACGGTCCACATGGCCATTTGATGGAGCGTCTTCGTCTGGGCGACCTGGAGCTTGTTATCGGGCGTTTGGGTCGCCCTGAAACCATGCAGGGCATTTCCTTTACCCAGCTTTACGAGGAGAAGGTCGTCTTCGTCGTGCACGCGGATCACCCGCTGCTGAAAGCCCCCGATCTCAGGCGGATTACCGAGTGGCAAGTGCTTTATCCACCTGAAGGATCGGCAATCCGGCCCTTGGTGGATCGCCTCATGATCGCGCATGGGATTGGTGAAATCGAAGATCGTCTGGAAACTGTCTCGGGTGCTTTCGGACGGGTGTATACCCGACAGACCGATGCGATCTGGATTACCTCGGCAGGGGTGGTCGCCAATGAAATCAGCGATGGCCACCTTGTAGCGCTGCCGTTTGATACGTCGATCACACGCGGGCCCGTTGGGCTGATGCGTCGGCCTGACCAGGTTCTGTCACCTCAGGCGCAGGTTTTCGGGTTGGCTTTGGACAATGCAATTGCGAGGTTGGGCTTGTCGCCTGATGGTGCGACCTCTGATAACTAAGGCTGGTCCATTCTGCCGGGGTGGCGCGAGGACAGGAGCACAAGATGGATGACAAGGAACGCAGAATCCGTGAGGCGATTATCGAGAAATGCCTTTTTCTGAATTCCAGTGGTCTTAGCCAGGGAACATCCGGCAATATCTCGGCCCGATACGAGAACCGGATGCTGATCACACCTTCGGCGACGCCATATGACAAGCTGACCCCCGAGATGATCGTCTCAATGCCATTTGATGGAGACTATGGGAGTTGGGATGGCCCGCTCAAACCTTCGACCGAATGGCGGTTCCACTTCGACATCCTCAAGACCCGCCCCGATATGGGCGCTGTTGTCCATGCACATCCGACCTATTGCACGGCGCTGGCGATTGCACACAAAGAGATCCCGGCAGCGCATTACATGGTCGCGGCCTTCGGTGGTACTAATGTTCGCTGCGCACCCTATGCGCGCTTTGGAACGCCCGAGCTGTCGGAGCTGGCGATCGAAGCGCTGCAAGACCGAACCGCCTGTTTGCTTGGCAATCATGGGTCCATTGCCATGGGTGAGGACCTGGACAAGGCCATGTGGCGCGCGGTTGAGCTGGAAACCATTGCCCGGCAATATTACCTTTCCTTGGCCCTCGGTCCGGTAATCCTGACCGATGAACAGATTTCTGAAACGCTATCCGGTTTCGCTTCTTACGGCATTCATGACGACTACAAGGACGTCGCAGAAGGTTCTGCCGGGAAGCAAAATGAGCCTGAACAGACCTGACGACCAAGGTGGTTGCGCTGGGGGTCGATATATTGGGCTCAAGTCCAAAACGCCGCGACTTGATCAGGAGGTTTTCGGCTGTTCGGCGTTGGCGTCACGCGTCTTACCATTCGCGCGGATACGGCAGCCTATTGATTTATTGCCGCGCGTAAAGAAAATGTAAGGTCAAAGCAAAAGAATTCCGTAAGCGGGTAGGTATGGCAAAAATAAGAAATATGGAGGAGTTTGCGGCCCTCAGCGGGATTTCTCGGCCAACGGTTTCCAAATATTTTCACGACCCGGAAAGCGTTCGTTCCTCTACGCGGGCGCGTATCGAAGAAGCTTTGGAAAAGTTCGATTACCGTCCGAATATCTATGCGGTGAACCAGAATCGAAAGCTGACCAAGAATATCGGCATCGTTGTTCCCTATCTAGCCGATCCGTTTTTTGCCGAGATGGCCAGATACCTTGAGCAGAGCTGTATTGCCGCCGGGTATCGTCCATCTCTATTCAGCTCGCACGGTGAGCAGGAACTCGAGAACGAAATACTCGACAGCCTGCGGTCGCTCAAGCCGGCCGGAGTACTTTTTGCCCCTTTGGGTCGCGGGTCGGATCGCGCTCACATCGAGAAATTTTGCGCCGAGGTGCCAACGGTTCTGTTTGACAGCAACCTCGAAGGTTTGGGTGCAGCCTTTATAGGGTCGGACAATTTCAGTTTTGTGTCCCAAACCGTGGAATACATGACCCGGACGGGTGAACCTCCGTCTTTCTTTGAAATGCGCACACCAGCAAATCCAAACGCCAACAAGCGACGCAAGGCATATATAGAGGTTATGGAACGTCTGGGGTTCGAGCCCCATGTCATTAAAATTGATGGCGAAGGCTGGGCGTTTGAAGAGATTGGGCATCAAGGTGCTTTGAGAGTGTTGGAGAAAGGCGCTCTCAGGACGAACTCGGTTTTGTGCAGCAATGACCGTCTTGCGATCGGATTTCTGGCAGCCTGTTATGAGCAGGGGATTCGGGTTGGGCGAAAGGAAGATTGCTCACTCCGCGTCGCATCAAATGACGACCACCCCTTTGCAAGATTTACTTGTCCATCGCTGACAACAGCTGCGCATGATTATGACAACGTGGCTGGGCGCAGTGTGGATACCTTGTTTGAACTCATTGAAAGCGGGGGAAAATTTGACGATCGGACGGAAACTCTATTTCCGGCACGGCTTGTCTTGAGGGAATCTGCATGAGCTAAAAGTTAACGCGCGTAAAGTTTATATTGACGCCGCGACAATTTATAAACTAGGGTCTCTGTACAGCATCCAAGCTCAGGGAGGACAGGGATGTATTTGAAGAACGCACTTCGTGCGGCGACTGCGTTGACTTTCGTCGTTACGGCAGCAGCCCAAGCGGAAACCATCACGATCGCGACCGTCAACAATGGTGACATGATCCGGATGCAGGGCTACACAGACAACTTCACCAATGCGACAGGCATTGATGTCGAATGGGTGACGTTGGAAGAAAACGTTTTGCGTCAGCGCGTCACGACCGACATCACCACCAAAGGCGGTCAGTTCGACATCATGACCATCGGCATGTACGAAACCCCGATCTGGGGTGCGAACGGCTGGCTGGTACCGCTGGACGGTTTGTCCGATGAGTATGATGTTGGTGATCTGCTGCCTGCGATGGCAGGCGGGTTGAGCCATGATGGCACGCTTTATGCTGCGCCTTTTTATGGCGAAAGCTCGATGATCATGTACCGCACCGACCTGATGGAAAAGGCCGGTCTGGAAATGCCAGAAGCACCAACATGGCAATTCATCCGTGAAGCTGCGGCTGCCATGACTGATCGCGACAACGACATCAACGGCATCTGCCTGCGCGGTAAGGCGGGCTGGGGAGAAGGTGGTGCCTTTATCACCGTAACCGGCAATTCCTTCGGTGCGCGCTGGTTTGATGAAAACTGGAAGCCCCAGTTCGATCAGCCCGAGTGGAAAGAGGCGCTGACGTTCTTCGTCGACATGATGAGTGAATCCGGCCCGGCTGGCTATGCCACTAACGGTTTCAACGAGAACCTGTCTTTGTTCCAGCAAGGCAAGTGCGGCATGTGGATTGACGCCACCGTTGCCGCGTCTTTTGTGACAAATCCGGAAGACTCAACCGTAGCTGACAAAGTTGGCTTCGCACTTGCACCAAATTCGGAAGGCGTCGACAAGCACGCCAATTGGCTTTGGGCTTGGGCGCTGGCGATCCCGGCGGGAACTCAGCGGGAAGATGCGGCCAAGCAGTTCATCGAATGGGCAACCTCGAAAGACTACATCGAGCTGGTGGCTGAAAACGAAGGGTGGGCCAATGTGCCTCCGGGCGCGCGGACCTCGCTTTATGAGAATGACAACTACAAGGCAGTCCCATTCGCAAAAATGACCCTGGAATCGATCCTGAAGGCTGACCCGCAGAATTGCTGTGTGCAGCCGACGCCCTATACCGGTGTCCAGTTCGTGGCCATTCCGGAATTTGCAGGGATTGCCACACAGGTAAGTCAGGAATTCTCGGCCGTTTATGCCGGGCAGCAAACAGTGGACGAGGCGCTTGCCAAAGCGCAGGCCTTCACAGCAGAAGAGATGGAAGCCGCAGGGTACTGAGGCAACCTTCCCAGCGGGGGGCAGATCTTCTGTCCCCTGCTCCCACTTCCACAATTCGTGTTTTTCTCGCAGGCTGTCTTACGCCTGAACAGAGAGGTCTTGCGCAATGGCAACTCAACATTCCAGATCAGTTGCACGCCTGATGATGGCACCCGCAGTGGTGCTGCTGCTTGGCTGGATGCTCGTGCCGCTGACGATGACCCTGTATTTTTCCTTCAAGAAATATCTTCCCTTGCGGGGCGGTGATCTCGGATGGGTGGGTTTCGACAACTATATCCGATTTGTTTCGTCCAGTTCGTTCTGGCCCGCCGTTCAGGCAACGCTTGTCATTGTTCTCGGCGTGTTGGCGATTACCGTCATTCTGGGCATCCTGCTGGCGATGCTATTAGATCAACCGATGTGGGGCCAGGGGGTGGTGCGCATCCTTGTCATTGCGCCATTCTTCGTTATGCCGACCGTTTCGGCTCTGGTCTGGAAAAACATGTTCATGGACCCGGTCAACGGGTTGCTGGCCCATCTGTGGCGCTTTTTTGGGGCTGAACCGGTCTCGTGGTTGTCCGAAGCTTCAATGACCTCGATAGTCATGATCGTGTCGTGGCAATGGCTGCCATTTGCGACACTGATCCTTTTGACCGCAATCCAGTCGCTGGACAGTGAGCAACTGGAAGCTGCTGAAATGGACGGTGCGCCGCCGCTCAAGCGGTTCTACCACATCATTCTGCCGCACCTGAGCCGTGCAATCACAATCGTAATCCTGATCCAGACAATCTTTCTGCTTTCGATCTTTGCCGAGATTTTCGTCACCACAGGTGGCGCGTTCGGCACCCGTACACTCACCTACCTGATCTTCCAGCGCGTTTTGGAAAGCCAGAATATCGGTCTCGGATCAGCCGGAGGTGTCTATGCAATCATTCTCGCCAATATCGTTGCGGTCTTCCTGATGCGCATTGTCGGCAAGAACCTGGACGCGTGAGGAGATAAAACCATGGCCCGCTCCGTCACAATCCAACGCAAGTCGCTGAACACAGCCCTGGCTTGGGCCGTCGGTCTGCTGATCTTTTTCCCGATCCTCTGGACGATCCTGACCAGCTTCAAAACCGAAGCGCAGGCCATTGCGAGCCCGCCACTGTTCCTGAACTTTGACTGGACGCTTGAGAACTATGCTGTCGTACAGGAACGCTCGAATTACATGCGTTTCCTTTGGAACTCGGTCATCATTGCAGGTGGGTCAACCCTGTTGGGGGTGATCATTGCCGTACCGGCAGCATGGGCAATGGCGTTCGTTCCTTCGAAACGTACAAAGGACATTCTGCTTTGGATGCTCTCTACCAAGATGTTGCCGGCAGTCGGTGTCCTTTACCCGATCTACCTGCTGTTCATCCGTCTGGGGCTGCTTGATACACGAGGTGGACTGGTCGTCGTTTTGATGCTGATCAACTTGCCGATCATCGTCTGGATGCTCTACACCTACTTCCGTGAAATTCCCGGTGAAATCCTTGAAGCCGCACGGATGGACGGGGCGACACTGAAAGAAGAAATCCTGCACATCCTGACACCCATGGCTGTACCGGGCATCGCTTCGACTGTTTTGCTGAACTTCATTCTTGCCTGGAACGAGGCGTTCTGGACCCTCAACCTGACAGCCGTTGACGCGGCCCCGCTGACCGCATTTATCGCCAGCTATTCCAGCCCCGAGGGCCTGTTCTTTGCCAAGCTCAGCGCGGCTTCGACAATGGCGATTGCACCGATCCTGATCCTTGGCTGGTTTAGCCAGAAACAACTTGTCCGCGGCCTGACTTTTGGCGCTGTGAAATAAGGAAAACTTATCATGGGACGTATTCAACTCAGGTCCGTGACCAAAAGCTTTGGCGACGTGCAGGTTATCCCGCCACTGGATCTGACCATCGAAGACGGAGAGTTCACGGTGTTCGTCGGGCCATCGGGTTGCGGCAAGTCCACTTTGCTGCGTCTGATTGCGGGGTTGGAGGACATCACGTCAGGTTCCATCGACATTGACGGGGCCGACGCGACAAACGTACCACCTGCAAAACGCGGTCTGGCGATGGTGTTCCAGTCCTATGCCTTGTATCCGCACATGTCCGTTCGCAAGAACATCGCCTTTCCCTTGCGCATGGCAAAACTGGATCAGGCCGAAATCGACAAACGTGTGAAAGGGGCCGCGCAGGTTCTGAACCTGACCGACTATCTGGATCGCCGCCCCGGCCAGCTGTCCGGTGGCCAGCGTCAGCGCGTTGCTATCGGGCGTGCCATTGTCCGTGAACCCGCAGCGTTCTTGTTCGATGAGCCGCTGTCCAACCTGGACGCTGCGCTGCGCGTTGGCATGCGGTTGGAGATCAGCGAGTTGCACGAACGGCTGGCGACCACCATGATCTATGTGACCCATGATCAGGTTGAAGCAATGACGATGGCCGACAAGATCGTCGTGCTTCAGGCTGGTGTGATCGAGCAGGTCGGAAGCCCGCTGGACCTGTATCGTACGCCACGAAACCTTTTTGTCGCCGGGTTCATCGGTTCGCCCAGGATGAACTTTATCGAAGGCGAAGAAGCTGCAAAAAACGGCGCACATACAATCGGCATCCGCCCCGAACATATTGCTGTGTCCGAGAGCGACGGAACCTGGAGCGGTGTTGTAGGCGTGTCCGAGCATCTTGGATCAGATACGTTTTTCCACATACATGAAACCGGTCTGGCGGAAACAATCACGGTGCGAGCAGACGGAGAGGTTGGATTTAGGCATGGCGACCGCATCTACCTGACACCACGTGCCGACGTGCTTCATCGTTTTGACGCGCAAGGGCTGCGGATCGAATGAAGCGACTGGACGGAAAAACCGCGCTTATCACTGGTGCTGCGCGTGGAATCGGGCTGGCCTTTGCAAAAGCTTACGTCGCCGAAGGTGCGCGTGTGGCCATTGCCGACATAGATTTCGCGCGGGCGCAATCCGCAGCCTCGGAAATTGGTGACGCTGCAATGGCGGTCGAAATGAATGTCGCTGATCAGGACAGCATCGACAATGCTGTTGCGTGCACCGTGGATCAATTCGGTCAGATTGATATTCTGATCAACAATGCCGCCGTTTTTTCAGCAGCGCCAATCATCGAAATCGACCGCTCCGATTACCAGCGCGTTTTTGATATCAATGTTTCGGGCACCTTGTTTACGATGCAGACCGTTGCGCGGCACATGATCGACGCCAATGTCAAAGGCCGGATCATAAATCTGGCCTCACAGGCTGGTCGGCGTGGCGAACCTCTGGTCGCCGTTTACTGCGCCAGCAAGGCTGCCGTTATATCTTTGACGCAGTCAGCGGGGCTCAATCTGATCGCTCACGGGATAAATGTGAATGCGATCTCACCCGGTGTTGTTGATGGAGAGCATTGGGACGGCGTCGACGCCTTCTTTGCGAAGTACGAAAATAAAAAACCGGGGCAGAAGAAGCGTGAAGTTGCATCAGCGGTACCGTTCGGCCGTATGGGACGGGCCGAGGATTTAACCGGGATGGCGGTGTTTCTGGCGTCTGATGAAGCGGAATACATCGTGGCCCAGACTTACAATGTCGATGGCGGAAACTGGATGAGCTGATGACCCCTTTGGCGGACATAACACCGGTAGAGCTGTGCCTCGAACGCCTCGGATCGCTTCCTGCGGATGTCAAAATACCCGGATACCGGCGTGAAGACCTGACCCCTGGAATTGTTCATATTGGGCTTGGGAATTTTCACCGTGCGCATCAGGCGTGGTACATCCACAGGCTGATGCAAAAAGGGCAGGCCCTGGACTGGGCGATCATCGGGGCCGGCGTTCGGGCTTTTGACGCGGACATGCGCGAAAAGCTGATTGGGCAGGACTGTCTGACAACTTTGATCGAGCTTGACCCGTCCGGTGTTTCGGCCGAAGTCATCGGTCCGTTGATGGACTATCTGCCCATTGAACCCGAAAATGCGCCTCTGATCCGGAAAATGTCCGATCCCGCCATTCGGATCGTGTCCCTTACCGTAACGGAAGGTGGCTATTTTCTGGATGCCAAGTCGGGTGTTTTCGACGTGGATCACGATGATATTCGACACGACGTGCAAAACCCGCAACAGCCTCGCACGGTCTTTGGTGCCATTGTGGCGGCACTTGGCAATCGCCGTGCCGCCGGGCATCTGCCCTTTACGGCATTAAGTTGTGACAACCTTCAGGGCAACGGTACTATCTTGCGCAACTGTGTTGTTGAACTGGCGCGCCGGACGGACCCTGATCTTGCGGATTGGATCGATCAGAACGGGGCGTTTCCGAATTCAATGGTGGATTGCATTGTTCCCGCCACCTCTGATCAAGTTCGGTCGCAGGCTCGAGCCCTAGGAATTGAAGACTGCGTTCCGGTGTCACACGAGAATTTCCGCCAATGGGTGATTGAGGATGATTTCTGCGCCGGGCGGCCAATGTTGGAGAATGTCGGCGTTACGATCACCAAGGACGTACACGCATATGAAACACTGAAACTGCGCATTCTGAACGGCGGGCACCAGATTCTGGCGAATGTGGGCGAGGTTCTGAACATCCCCACAATCTCGGACTGCATGAACGACCGGGAAATTTCGGCATTCTTCCTGAAAGTCCAGACCGAAGAAATTCTTCCTCATGCCAGTGCGGTTCCCGGGATGACACCGGAACAGTATCTGGATCTGGTCAATCGCAGATTTTCGAATACGGCTATTCACGATACCACGCAACGCGTGGCCTTTGACGGGTCTGCACGCCACCCCGGTTTCTTGCTTCCGTCCATTCGCGATGCTCTGGCCTCGGGTACATCTGTTACTGGGCTGGCGCTGGTTGAAGCTTTCTGGTGCCGTATGTGCGCCGGTCTGCGTGAGGATGGATCAGAGATTGCGCCCAATGATCCCATCTGGAGCGATTTGCAGAGTGCGGCCCTTGCCGCCAGGGGACGGCCCGAAAAGTGGCTTGAGGCAGCAAACCTGTACGGAAGTACTGGCCGTGAAGCCCAGTTTGCAGAATCCTTCACACGCTGGTTGCCACGGATCTGGCAGCACGGATGCCGGTCGACGATCAAAAGCTATGTGAATGCGCTTTCCTGACGGTTGTGATCTCGGTTCAGGTGGTTTCCGCTATTGAACTGGTCGTGGGCTTTTAAATTCCGGTTGTCCGATCGAAAACTGCCATAGGCGTCAATCTTTCGATCTCCGCACGACATAGACGCCTGCGAGGCAGAGAACAAAGCCAAAGGCGGTGCGCCAAGTGACCGGCTCGCCCAGGATCATCCAGGCCAGTGCAATTGCCAAAGGTGTGACAAGGTAAAGCAATGTGGACACGCGGGTCGCGTCGCCGCGCTGAACAAGTGCGACATAGAGGCTGATCGAGATCAGGGAGTTGGCGATGACCAGATACGCCAGAGAAAGGATCAGGTTTGGATGCCAGGTGACTTCCATCGTTTCGGTCGCCATTGCGATAGGTAGCAGCACGGCAAATCCTATCACATATTGAACAGCACCACCCAACACCGGGTCGCTGCGCCGCCCGTGATGTTTTTCCAGCAAAGTGGCGGCAGTCAGGCCGACCAGTGCACTAACCGCAAGCAGCCCGGCGGAAAGGGGTACTGCGCTGGTCTTGTCAAAGACACTGATTGCGACCCCCGCGAAACCCAGCGCCAGGCCAATCCACATCACGGGTCGTCCACGCGCTTCTCCGACCAAGGGAGAGAGAGCGGCGACAAGGGCGGGCTGCAAGGCCATCACGATGGCAGTGGTACCGGCACCCAGTCCCTGTTTCATCGCCTGATAGGCCAGACCGAAGTAAACACACTGAATTAGAAACCCACTTGCCGCCATCGCGGCCCAGTGCGCCGGATCACGCGGTAGGGCAGGGCAGAACACCGCCAGCAGCGGCAGAAGACACAGAACAGCCAGACCATAACGGATCGCAAGCATGGTCATCGGTTCCACATAGGGCAGCCCCAGCTTGGCAAAACTGTAGCCACCCGCCCAGAACAGCACGAACAGAACCGGTGCACCCAACCAGAATAACGATACCGCGCGGACCGAGGTCATCATCTACTCCAGCTTCGAAGATAACCGCCGAAGCATATCAAGGCACTGGGCCATCTGTTCGACCGAGACGTATTCATCCGGTTTATGCGCCTGATCGATTGATCCGGGACCGCAAACAACGACGTTCATCCCCAACTGCTGGAATATCCCGGCCTCGGTGCCGAAGGGTACTACGTCGGCTCTGTTCGCCCCTGTCAGTTCCATCACAAGGTCACGCGCCTCGTTGTCGTCCACTGGTTCTAGCCCGTCGACCTCACCGATAATTTCGGTCTTGATACCAGCATCGGGGTGAATAGCCTGCATTGCCGGGATCAGGGTTTGCGCGCAAAACCGGTGCAGTTCGTCTTTGACGTAATCCACATCCGCCTTTTGCACTGGTCGCATCTCCCAATCGACCCGCGCCTTACCGGGGATCACATTATGGGCCACCCCGCCCACCAACGTACCGGTATTTATTGTCGTCCATGGTGGGTCGAACGGGCTGTTTGCCGGTGCTCTCCCTTGCAAATCAGCCTTCAGCGTCAACAGTTTCGAGACGTATTGCACCGCGTATTCGACGGCGTTTACACCGCGCTCGGGGGCCGAGCCATGGCCTTCGAACCCGGTAAAATGCGCTGTATATTCAAAGCAGCCCTTATGGCCCTCGATGATGCGCATCGAGGTGGGTTCCCCGATGATGACCACAGCGGGTTTGATCGCTTTCTTCCGCAGGGTCTTGGCCAAAGCCTGCGCGCCAAAACAGCCGATTTCTTCATCATATGTAAAGGCGAAATGCAATGGGCGCTGAAGATCCAGCTTTGCGTAATACGGGGCCATGACGACTGCCGCCGCGATAAACCCTTTCATATCGCAGGTGCCGCGACCAAACCACTTGCCGTCCCGCTCCTCCATCACGAATGGGTCCGAGGACCAGTCCTTATCCGTAACAGGCACCACATCGGAATGGCCTGATAGGACGATACCACCGTCGCGCTTGGGGCCCAATGAGGCAAAAAGATTGGCTTTGGTGCCGGTTTCGTCATGCCATATTTCTACCTCTGCACCGCAATCGCTCAACCGGTCCGCGAGGTGCTTGATCATGTCCAGGTTACTGTCTGACGAAACCGTGGGGAAGCTGATCAGTTCGCCCAGCAGGGTCTTGGCGTCTTCGAGGGTGCTCAAGGCTTAGTCTTTCACAAAGAGCTTTCGCTCGATATTGCATAGGGCTTCGGCGGGGCCGTTTTCAGTGATAAGAATGGTTTCCGTGGTCTCAAGGCCCCAGCTGTCCATCCACAACGCAGGCATGAAATGGAAAACCATGCCCGGTTGCAGAATGGTCTCGTCTTCGGCGCGGATCGACGCTGTCCGTTCGCCCCAATCTGGCGGATAGCTCAAACCGATAGGGTATCCCATGCGCCCCTCCCGTTCGATTCCGTGACGGGCAAGAACCTTAAGAAAAGCGTTTGCAATGTCGCTGGTCCGATTGCCAGCCCGGGCAGCCTCTAGACCCGCAGCTATCCCTTCGATCTGTGCGTGTTCCGCGTCCCGCATTTCCGGCGGCGGAGTGCCAAGATAAACCGTGCGGCAAAGCGGAGCGTGGTAGCGCCGATAGCAGCCTGACAGTTCGAAAAATGTTGCTTCACCTTTCTTCATCGGTGCGCCATTCCATGTCAGGTGCGCGGCTGTGGCATCCAGCCCTGAGGGTGTCAAAGGGACAATGGCTGGGTAATCCCCCCAATCATCCTCAACCCCGGTAATCCCGGCATGAAAGATATCTGCGACAAGGTCGTTCTTGCGCACTCCCACTGCAGCGCGATCAATGGCCGTTTGGATTACTTTTTCCGAAATCCGGGCCGCCTTGCGAATAAATACAATTTCTTCTTCCGACTTGATCAGACGCTGCCAGTTTACCAGTGCCGTCGCATCCACCAGCGTCGCTTCGGGCAATTCCGTGCCCAAAACCTCGTGTGCCTTTGCGGAATAGTAATAGTTCTCCATCTCAACGCCGATGCGGGTTGTACCCAGCCCGAGCGCGCGAATGTGGCCTGCCAGATCCTGCATGGGATGGCGTACGGTTGATTGAACGTAGTGGTCTTCATAGCCGCGAATGTTGTCCTTGGACATCCAGCAAGTGCGCAACCCACCCAATGCATCCATCTGGCGTCCCCACCAAATCGGCTCACCTTCCATGCCGAGCAATACGCCCTGATGCACATAAAAGGACCAACCATCATAGCCAGTCAGCCAAGCCTGGTTCGAAGGGTCGGTGACAAACAGTAGCTCTAGCCCCGCTTTTTCCATAGCGCTTCGGGTCTTGGCGATCCTGCGGTCATATTCCGCTTGGCTGAAGGGGGCGTGTTCAATCGGCATGGCATCCTCGGAGGCTGGATATGACACGTACTTGAGCGCAATCTTTCCAATTTGTACACAAATGAACTTGTAAGCGATACCTGAACCGAAACCCCTATTAGAAGTTAATGGGTTATCTAACGAGGAGATCATGGTACGGGTACAGGGTATTCGCCTTCAGCATCGAAGGACGCAGTAGAATAGAGCGCTGGAAGCATGCGAAGTCCCTGTTCGGCGGTTAGTGCGTTTCCGAAACCGCGCCAAAAGTCATGAGCCACCGAGGGTCATGAGAAATTTCTTCAGACCTCATCTGATCGCGGTTTTCGCGGGCCAATCGACTATTTGTGCGGTTTTATGCTGCGCCTGAGCGAGGATCGGCATTTCTCCGCTGGATATGATTGCAAGACGGCAACGGTGGAACCTGATCTCGCGCGCGGCATGGTGCAGGGGGTCGGTGTCTTGGGGCACAGTGAAGGCTCGCTGCCAAACCCCAGATGTCCAAGGACTCAATCAATGCTACACACTGCGCCCACCTGTCGAGAGGCGGCCCCTTGTTTCGATGCATGTCGATCCAGCGCGCTCGACACCAACGGCATTCTCAATTCAACGCGTGCCGCGTCCCCTGTGGTGAACGAGGCAGAGTGTCAGAGCCTGCGCAACTCGGCCGGTCAGAGGAAAGCGCGCAATCTTTGGGGAATGGTTGCGTGGGGTTTGTTGGTGATAGTCCAAATCGCTGCGTACGCCGCCATGTTCTATGGCGTGTTGGTTATGCATATCTCGCTGCTTCCCTACGTATTTCTGGTTGCACTGACAGTCTTATTCTGGCTGGGCTACGATTGCATTCGCGATATGCGCAAGGATGCTTCATCAGCTAACGGTCAAAGTTAGATTCCTTTCTTACCTGAATGACTTCGGGTCAATGACAGTCGATATCTGTGGCCAAACCGCCGGGCCCAGTGGAATGTAAGTGTTGCCCTTCGTGATTTCCTTGGGGCAGGGCGCTTTCAGGTTCAAGACACGCCCTGGCAACAGGAATCTTTCACGAAAGTCAGTGACAGAGCCGGTTGACAACAGGTTTTGTATTTTGGATACATTTGTCAGGGATATCGCAACGACCTGTATTGTCACTGAACGCTCTGACGACAAAGAGCCCTGCGATTGTCTTGCCAAGTCCATTTCTGGGAGAAAATCATGAAACTCAATCTTCTGGCCGCAACCACGGCAATAGCCCTGTCGGGTGCCGTGGCACAGGCAAATACCCTGGTGTATTGTTCCGAAGGTTCACCCGAGGGGTTTGACCCTGCACTGTTTACCGCAGGGACTACCTTTGATGCCTCGTCGCATCCCATTTATAACCGGTTGCTTGAATTCGAAACCGGTACAACCAATGTGATCCCCGGTCTGGCTGAAAGTGTCGAGGCCAGTGATGATGGCCTGGAATACACGTTCAAGCTGCGCCAGGGTGTTAAATTCCATTCGAATGACGAATTCACCCCGACCCGAGACTTCAACGCTGATGACGTAATCTTTTCGTTCATGCGCCAAAAGGACGAGAACCACCCCTATAACCAAGTGTCTGGCGGCACGTGGGAATACTTCCAGGGTATGGGGATGCCGGATCTGGTCTCTTCTATCGAGAAGATTGATGACTACACGGTGAAGTTCACCCTGTCCAAGCCAGAGGCACCCTTTGTTGCGAACATGGCGATGGATTTTGCTTCGATCATGTCAGCCGAATATGGCGATGCTATGATGGCTGCCGGAACGCCTGAAAAACTGAATACCGCGCCCATCGGGACCGGGCCTTTCTCGTTCGTGGCCTACCAGAAAGACGCGGTGATCCGCTATGCGGCCAATGGCGACTACTGGAAGGAACCGGCGCAGGTCGAAAACCTGATCTTTGCCATTACGCCGGACGCGTCTGTTCGCTACCAGAAGCTGAAAGCTGGCGAGTGCCATGTGATGCCTTACCCGAACCCGGCTGACATTCAGGCGATGAAGGATGATGCAGACATCAACATGATGGAGCAGGAAGGGCTGAACGTCGGGTATCTTGCCTACAACACCACGATGGCGCCGTTCGACAACCCCAAGGTTCGCAAGGCGTTGAACATGGCGATCGACAAGCAGGCGATCATCGACGTGGTTTTCCAGGGCTCGGGCCAGGCTGCCAAGAACCCGATCCCGCCAACCATGTGGGGCTATAACGACGCCATCGCGGACGATCCATATGATCCCGAAGCGGCCAAGGCCATGCTTGAGGCCGAAGGCGTCTCGGACCTGTCGATGAAGGTCTGGGCGATGCCGGTTCAGCGCCCCTATAACCCTAATGCCCGCCGCATGGCCGAGCTGATTCAGGCCGATTTTGCCAAGGTTGGTGTGGGCGTCGAAATCGTCTCGTACGAATGGGGCGAATACCTGTCACGATCGAAAGAACTGAACCGCGATGGTGCTGTTTTGCTGGGCTGGACCGGGGATAACGGCGATCCGGACAACTTCCTGGCCGTTCTGCTGGGTTGTGACGGTGTCGAAGCATCGAACCGCGCGCAATGGTGCCACCAGCCGTTCGAGGATCTGATCCTGAAAGCCAAGCAAAGCACCGATCAGGCCGAGCGGACCAAACTGTATGAAGAAGCTCAGGTCGTGTTTAAAGAGCAGGCCCCATGGGCAACCATTGCTCACTCGGTTGTATTCATGCCGATGAGCAACAAGGTGCAAGGCTACAAAGTGCACCCGCTGGGCGGCCACATCTTCTATGGTGTGAGCGTCGAGTAAGCCACCACTCACTCACCGGAGCCGCCTGTTTGGCGGCTCCGGCTTTCTTATTGAGGAGGTCGGCCTGAATGCCGGATCTGTCTGAATATCGTCAACTGGCACGGGACATGTCAGTCGACGCTGTTGCTCTTGTACCTGGCCCGAATTTCACCCGCGCTTTGGGAAAAGCTTTCATGAGCCACGAACGGCCCTTCGTGGTCGTTGTCCCGCCTGAGGGACAGGCCGCGGCGATTGTGCCCAATCTGGAACTGGCCTCATGGGATCTTGTCGGGTTCGAGGGCGCTGTTTTCGATTGGCGCGATCAGACCGGTTATGACGATGCGTTTACCGCATTGGCCGCACAAATGCCGATCCGCTCGCTTGCGGTGGAAGGTCAGGTGATGCGGGTTTTCGTCTCTGCGGCGTTCACCCGTGCTTTGCCGGGCTTACGGATCGTCGACGGTGAACGCGAAATCTCGGGCCTGCGCATAATTAAGACCGATGAAGACATTGCTGCGATGCAGGCGGCCATCGATATCTCGGAACGTGCTCTGGGTCGTGTGGTTGCAGATGTGCGTGTCGGCCAGACCGAAAAACAGATCGAGCAAGCCCTGATACAGGCGCTGTTTGCAGAAGGGGCCGAGTCACTGGCGTTTTCACCCATCGTAGCGGCTGGCGACAATTCGGCACGGCCGCATGGGAAAGCGCGCAACGACTACCAGATCAGGGCAGGCGACGCGTTACTGTTCGATTTCGGTGCCCGCAAAGATGGTTTCGCCGCCGATATTACGCGAACTTTCTTTGTTCAGGACGTGTCAGACGAGGGCAGGGAAGTCTACGATGCCGTTCTGCGCGCCAACAAAGCCGGGTTCGAAGCCTGCCGCCCGGGTGTAACGGCCCATGACATCGACGATGCGGTCATAAGCGTGCTCGAGGCCTCGCCATTTGCGGATCGTATTCGCACCAAAACGGGTCACGGGTTGGGTCGGGATGTGCATGAGGCACCTTATATCATGCGTGGGAATCATCAGAAAATCCTGCCGGGTATGGTCTGGACGAATGAACCAGGTCTGTATGCGCTCGAAAGTTTTGGCGTTCGCATCGAAGATGATGTGCTTGTCACTGAGGATGGCTGCCGGTCGCTGACCCATTTCCCCAAAGAGCTTACAATCATAGGTCGCTGATGTTTGGTTACTTACTCACCCGCATTGGCCTGTTCGTCCCGACCTTTCTGGGCGTGACGTTGATTTCATTCATGTTTATCAGGGTGCTACCGGGTGATCCGATCATCGTCATGGCCGGCGAGCGCGGCATGACTGAAGAACGCTACCAGGAAATGGTAGAAAAGCTGGGTTTCGACAAACCGGTGTTGCAGCAATACTGGGAATACCTTGCCGGAGTTTTGCAGGGCGATCTCGGCGAAAGCTTTGTCACAAAAAAACCGGTCTGGGAGGAGTTCTTTTCGCTGTTCCCCGCGACAATGGAACTTTCGCTCTGCGCCATGATCTTCGCCATCGCATTGGGTCTGCCTGCCGGTGTGATTGCGGCGGTAAACCGGGGGAAGTTTTTTGACAGGGCACTGATGTCTTCGGCATTGGTCGGATATTCGATGCCCATCTTCTGGTGGGCGCTGCTGCTGATCATCGTGTTTTCGGGCAATCTTGGCTGGACACCGGTGTCCGGCCGGATCGACCTGCTTTATTACTTCCCAAGTGTCACTGGCTTTATGCTGATCGACAGTCTTTTGTCCGGACAGGAAGGCGCATTCGGGTCGGCCGTTCGTCATCTGATCCTTCCGACGATTGTGCTGGGTACTATTCCGCTGGCCGTGATCGCGCGTCAGACCCGGTCGGCGATGCTGGAGGTTCTGGGCGAGGATTACATCCGCACCGCGCGTGCCAAAGGGTTGTCGCCGACCCGGGTAAACGGGCTGCATGCGCTACGTAACGCGCTGATACCGGTTGTCACGGTGATCGGGTTGTCGGTTGGTACGTTGCTGGCGGGGGCAATTCTTACTGAAACCATCTTCAGCTGGCCGGGCATCGGCAAGTGGATGGTCGACAGTATTTTCCGCAGGGATTACCCGGTGGTGCAAGGGGGTTTGCTGATGATCGCGGTGATCGTGATGCTGGTGAACCTGCTGGTCGATGTTTTGTACGGCATCATCAACCCCAAAATCCGGAGACGATGATGACCGAGCTTTCGTCGAACCAACCAATGGCCGAAAATCGTCCCAGCGCACTGCGAGAGTTCTGGTACTATTTCAGCGAAAACCGCGGTGCCGTGATCGGGTTGTGGGTTTTTGCCGCCTTTGTGTTCTGTGCGGCCTTTGCCCCTTTGTTGGCCCCCTATGATCCGACCGAACAGTTCCGGGACCATATCCTGCAACCCCCTGCCTGGCAGGAAGGCGGAAGCTGGGCCTTCCCGTTGGGCACCGATCCATTGGGCAGGGATATGCTGTCGCGGCTGATCATGGGTTCACGCTATTCCTTCTTTGTGGGGATCGTTGTGGTCTGTGTTGCCGTAACGGGCGGCGTAATGGTCGGCCTTCTGTCGGGTTTTGCGCCCAAATGGGTTGATACGTTGATTATGCGGGTGATGGACATCGTCCTGGCTTTCCCGTCTCTGCTGCTCGCCCTTGTTCTGGTCGCCATTCTGGGCCCATCACTGACCAATGCGATGATTGCTATCGCCATCGTGTTTCAACCGCATTACGTGCGCCTGACCCGCGCGTCGGTTCTGGCGGAACGGCAGAAAGACTATGTGACCTCGGCTCGTGTGGCCGGTGCTGGCAAGTCGCGGCTGATGTTCATCACGGTATTGCCCAACTGTCTGGCGCCAATCATCGTTCAGGCGGCCCTGTCTTTTTCGACTGCCATTCTGGACGCGGCGGCCCTTGGGTTTCTGGGCATGGGCGCGCAGCCCCCCACACCAGAATGGGGCACCATGCTGGCTGAAGCGCGCGAGTTCATCCTGCGCGCATGGTGGGTTGTAACCTTCCCCGGTCTCGCGATTCTGGTCACCGTGCTTGCCATCAATCTGATGGGTGACGGGTTGCGGGATGCCCTGGACCCGAAACTGAAACGGAGCTGATCGCATGAGCCTTTTGCAGATCCGTAATCTGACTGTCGAGTTCGCCACATCTTCGGGTAGTTTCCGCGCCGTGGACGGTGTTGACCTGTCGGTCGACAAAGGCGAATTGCTGGCCATCGTCGGCGAAAGCGGTTCGGGCAAGTCCGTGTCGATGCTGGCACTGATGGGCTTGCTGCCCTGGACCGCCACGATCACCGCCGATGAGATGAGCTTTGAGGGCCGTGACCTGTCCGGTATCTCGGCCCGCGAACGGCGCAAGATCATTGGTAAGGACATGGCGATGATCTTTCAGGAACCGATGTCCTCGCTGAACCCCTGTTTTACTGTCGGGTTTCAGATCAAAGAGGCATTGCGCATCCACCTTGGCCTGAACCGAAAAGAGCGTCACGAGCGTGCGGTCGAATTGTTCGATCAGGTTGGCATTCCCGCGCCTGAAAGCCGCCTGAATTCCTTTCCGCATCAAATGTCAGGGGGCATGAACCAACGGGTTGTGATCGCGATGGCCATTGCCTGCAACCCCAAGCTGCTGATCGCGGATGAACCGACCACGGCGCTGGACGTGACCATTCAGGCGCAGATTCTGGATCTGTTGATCCGGTTGCGTAATGAGCATGGCATGGGTCTGGTTCTGATCACCCATGACATGGGTGTCGTGGCGGAAACCGCCGAGCGGGTTCAGGTGCAATATGCCGGGCAAAAGGTTGAAGAACAGCCTGTCAGGGATTTGTTTCGAACGCCGCGTCATCCCTATACCACGGCCCTGCTAAGTGCTTTGCCGGAGCGGGCAACGTCCAAGATTCTGCCGACGATTCCAGGTGTTGTCCCTGGGCAATTCGACCGGCCAAAAGGATGCCTTTTCAGCCCACGGTGCCGCTTTGCCGATGCGACCTGCGCTCAGACCCCGCCGACCCCTCATGCCGAGGCATTTGGCAAGGCGCGCTGTCACCATGTTGAAAAGATTGCCGCCGGAGAGCTGGTATGACCACACCTATCGTTCAGGCCAACGCCCTGGCCCGGTTTTACACGGTCAAAGGCGGGTTGCTGTCCAAACCCGCAACCGTAAAGGCGCTGTCGGGGGTGGATTTCGACCTGCAACCGGGAAAAACATTGGCCATTGTCGGAGAGTCAGGCTGTGGCAAGTCTACGCTGGCCAGACTGATCACAATGATCGAAGAACCAACCTCGGGCAGCCTGACGATAAACGGGGTCGAAATTACCCCTTCGCAATGGAGCAAGATGCGAGAGACGGTGCAGATCGTCTTTCAGGATCCCTATAGCTCGTTGAATCCGCGTCAGCGCATCGGCCAGATCCTGCAGGAACCGCTGATCATCAACCGGCCTCAGATGACGGCCGCCGACCGTGAAATGCAGGCACGCAAGATGATCGAGATGGTGGGCCTGCGCCCGGAACATTATGACCGCTATCCGCATATGTTCTCGGGTGGGCAGCGCCAGCGGATCGCCATTGCGCGGGCGCTTATGCTGGACCCAAAGGTGCTGGTTCTGGATGAACCTGTCTCGGCACTGGATGTGTCGATTCAATCGCAGATCCTGAACTTGCTGGTCGATCTTCAGGAACGGCTGAACTTGGCCTACCTGTTCATTTCACATGACTTGTCGGTTGTCCGGCATTTCGCCGACGACGTGATTGTCATGTATCTGGGGCGCGCGGTCGAAAAAGGTCCGAAAGAGAAGCTGTTCGCTGCTCCCCGACATCCGTACTCCAAGGCGTTGCTCTCCACGACGCCCCGTGCCGACCCGGATGCCCGGAAAGAGCGGATCAAGCTGGAAGGCGAGTTGCCGTCACCCATGAACATCCCGAAAGGGTGCGCTTTTGCGCAACGATGCTGGCTCGCGACTGAACAGTGCAGGCAAACATTGCCTGAACTGGATGATGAAATCCTTCAGGTTGCGTGTCTGCATCCTCTTTTCTGAAAAACCAGATGGCCAGCGAAAACGCCCGGGCCTTAGGACCGGGCGTTAGAAAATCCGCACGTCCTTGAAGGCGTCAGAGCCCCCATTTATCGCGGTTTGCTTCAAAGAAGCCTTCCGCTTTTTTCACTTCGATCCAGTTGTTAACATAATTTATCCAGATCTGGTCGCCTTGTGGCAGGATCATTGCAATCGGCGAAGGTGATCGGGGGCCAGCGTTTTTCACGCGCTCTACTGGAAATTTCTCCTCTAGTGTCGATCCTTCGATGTTCGACGTGATGAACACATCAGCACGACCGGCGATAACTTCCTGAAAACCGCGGGCTGGGGCCTCGACCACCTTGATCTCGGCGTCAGGGAACCACTCGCGGACCCGTTTTTCAAACGTGGTGCCCAAAGTCGTCGCGACCTTAACTCCGGGTTGATTGATCGAGTCATATCCGTCGAATTTGTCGGCCTTTTCCTTGGTGGTGTAGGGGAAGAGTTCCACCGAGATATAGCTGTCGGAAAAACCCGCAACTTTCATGCGCGGTGGTGAAATCGATGCCGACCCGGTCAGGTGGTACTTGCCCGCGACCACACCATTCACCAGTGTTTTCCAGTCGGTGGGGACAAATTCGACCTCAACGCCAAGATCGGCGGCCAGTGCATTCATAATGTCGATGTCGTACCCTTTGTAGCTGTTGGTTGCCGGGTCGCGCAGTGTCATAGGGTTCCAGTCACCTGTGGTGCCAACCTTGAGCACGCCGGAATCCAGAATCTCGTTCAGCGCAGATTGCGCCTGTGCGGAACCTGACAATACAAGCCCCAACACGGCAGCCGCCGCGGCTTTCCAAAAAACGCTCATAGGTATCTCCCGTTGGTGGCGTTACGATCTTGTGATCGTATTCTTCATTGATTTAAGTCTAAAGGGAAAGACAACCTCAAGAAAATTTTATACTGAGGCTAAAATAGGGGCAATTCAGCTTATGCCAGACGCCGCAATCGAACTTGTGGATGTGAACAAGTGGTTTGATACCTTTCACGTTCTCAAGGACATCAATCTGACAGTCAACAGCGGCGAAAAGGTGGTAATATGCGGACCTTCCGGGTCAGGAAAATCGACCGTTGTGAGATGTATCAACCAGTTGGAAAAGCACCAGAAAGGTACCATTCGTGTAGACGGGATTGAGCTGACGGATGATGCAAAATCTGCGGCAACCATTCGGTCAGAAGTCGGGATGGTTTTCCAGCAATTCAATCTGTTTCCACATTTGACCGTTTTGGAAAACCTAACTCTGGGCCCGATCAAAGCGCGCGGCCTGAGCCGGAAGGACGCGGAAGAAAAAGCGCGCCATTATCTGGATCGGGTACATATTCCCGATCAGGCGGACAAAAAGCCCATGCAGTTGTCCGGTGGTCAGCAACAGCGCGTGGCCATCGCGCGGTCCCTGTGCATGGAGCCACGCGTGCTGTTGTTTGATGAACCCACGTCGGCGCTGGACCCCGAGATGATCTCGGAAGTGTTGGAAGTTATGGTGGAACTGGCGAATGAGGGCATGACCATGGTGGTCGTGACCCACGAGATGGGGTTTGCCCGCAAAGTGGCTGACAAGATGATCTTCATGGATGCTGGTGAGATCGTCGAAGAAGGCAAGCCGGAACATTTCTTCTCCAACCCTCAGTCTGATCGGTGTCGCAAATTCCTGTCACAGATACTGCAGCACTAAGAGGGGCAGATGAAAAAACTCTTTATGATAATGCCCCTGCTGATGCTCACAGGCTGTTCGTCGTCCCAGACCTGGGGTTGGTATGTGATCAACCCGACCACAGCATCGGGTTGGATCAATGTAAAATTCCTGATCTCAGGGATGGGGGCAACGATCCAGATTTCACTGATCGCGGCCGTGTTGTCGATCGTACTGGGGCTGATGGTGGCCCTGCCGGGATTGTCCGAGAAACGCGGCTGGCGACTGGTCAACCGTGTTTACGTTGAATTCATTCGCGCCATTCCCCTGCTGCCGATGCTGTTCTGGGTCTTTTACGGATTGCCCATCGTGTTCAAGTCGATGGGCATGAATGTCCCCATCGATCCCTTTTGGGGTGCGATCATCACATTGGCGATTTCTGACAGCGCCTTCACTGCCGAGATTTACCGCGCAGGCATTCAATCCATTGCGCGTGGTCAGAGCGAAGCGGCGCAGACCATCGGGTTGAACTATGTGCAGACCATGCGCTATGTGATCCTGCCGCAGGCAGTCCGGCGCATTCTGCCGCCCTTGGCAAACCAGTTCATCTACATCGTCAAGATGAGCGCATTCGCCAGCGTCATCGGGATGCAGGAACTGACCCGGCGCGCGAATGAGCTGGTGGTCACGGAATACCGCCCGTTGGAAATCTATACCCTGTTGATCTTTGAATACCTGATCCTGGTTCTGATCATCAGTGCCGGTGTGCGCTGGCTGGAGCGTCGCATGGGCGCGGACGAGCGCGGATAAGGAGAATGGATATGGACTGGAAAGCTTTCATGGCCGAGACCGAGGCCAATATCGGAACTTTTTCGAAGGAAGTGCCCGAAACCGTGCGCGGCTTTGGCATCATGGGCAAGGCCGCCAAGACCGATGGCGCGCTGAGTGAGAAAACCAAGGAATTCATGGCCCTTGGCATCGCCATCGCGACCCGCTGCGACAGCTGCATCGGATTTCACGTGCGTTCCCTTGTCCGGCTGGGTGCCACCCGAGACGAGATGTGCGAGGCATTGGCAATGGCGACCTATATGGGTGGCGGGCCGTCTTATGCCTACAGCGCCAAAGCGTTGAAGGCATATGATGTGTTTTCCGGGTAATTGCCGCGCATAGCACTAAAGCGGTTAGTGATCAGCCGTTTGGTTCCGGTTTCATTTGCCCCATGCCTCCAGCGTTTTCTTCGGCGGTTTTGCGAATAATTGCGCCAATTTTCAGGAGGTTTTCGCCCAGCGGGTTGGTCTTTCGCCAGATCAGGCCGATGGTCCGGGTTGGTGGAGTATCCTGAAAGCGGGCGATGGACACGTCGGCAGACCGGGTTTCCAGCCCCACGGCCATTTCCGGTATCAGCGTCACACCGATGCCCGCCCCGACCATCTGCACCAGTGTGGACAGAGAGCTGCCCTCCATAATGTGTTGCGGTTCGATATTGCGGATCGAACAGAACGAAAGCGCCTGATCCCTGAAACAATGCCCTTCTTCCAGCAACAGCAGCCGCATGGTTCTGAGCTGTGACGAACTTGGCATTGGCAACCCGGCGTCCCGCGCCGGGCGAACCAGCAGAAAGTCTTCGTTAAACAACGAAAATTCCCGAAGGCTAGGTTCCGAGACCGGCAAAGCGACAACGGCAAAATCCAGTCTGGAGTCCAGAATTTCGCCGATCAGGGTTTGGGTGATGGTCTCTTTGGGTTCGATCGTCAGCTGCGGGAATCGTTGCGACAGTGCCTTAATGATTGATGGCAGCAAATAAGGCGCGACCGTGGGGATGACCCCGATTCTGATGCGACCCGACAAGGGACCAGCGGAAGATTGCACAAGATTCCCCAAATCTTCGACCCGCGTCAGGATTTCGCGGCCATGTTTTAGGACATCTTCGCCAAGCGCGGTCAGGCGGGTTTCGCGTGCTGCGCGTTCGACCAAGGGGCCACCCATTATGGCCTCCAGCTCCTTGATTTGTATGGAAAGCGCGGGTTGCGATATCGCGCTGGCTGCCGCCGCCTTGCCAAAGTGGCCGTGGGTGGCAAGCGCTTCGAAGTAGCGCAGGTGTTTAAGTGTGAGTGACTTCATAGGAAAAATTAATCGCAATGATAGTAATTACAAATTTCCAATTATCGAAACCGTAAGGTACGAGTCAAGACATCTGAACCCCTCGGTAAATACTCAGGAGATTTACAATGGACGGTAATCCCCACAATCACCAATCCGGCGGCTGCCCAATCTTGCATGGCGGGAACACGGGCACGGGCAACTCTGTCACCAAATGGTGGCCGGATGCGCTGAACCTGGACATTCTGAGCCAGCACGACACCCGCACCAACCCGATGGACGCGGATTACAACCACCGCGAGGCAGTCAAAGGGCTGGATTTCAACGCTGTTCGTGCTGACGTCGAAGCGTTGCTGACCGACAGTCAGGACTGGTGGCCGGCCGATTGGGGCCACTATGGCGGCCTGATGATCCGACTGGCGTGGCACTCTGCCGGGTCGTACCGTCTGGGGGATGGTCGTGGTGGCGCAGGCTCGGGCAACATCCGTTTTGCACCGCTGAACTCATGGCCGGATAATGCCAGCCTTGATAAAGCGCGCCGTCTGCTCTGGCCGGTGAAAAAGAAATACGGCAATGCGCTGTCCTGGGCAGACCTGATTGTTCTGTCGGGAACGGTTGCCTACGAAGCCATGGGTCTGAAGACCTTTGGCTTTGGCTTTGGCCGCGAAGATATCTGGGGCCCGGAAAAAGACGTCTACTGGGGTTCGGAAAACCAGTGGCTGGCTCCGTCCGAGAACCGCTATGGCGATCTGGAAACCCCCGGCACGCTGGAAAACCCGCTGGGCGCGGTGCACATGGGCCTGATCTATGTGAACCCCGAAGGTGTGAACGGTAATCCGGACCCGGCGAAAACAGCGCTGCACATCCGCGAAACCTTTGCCCGCATGGCGATGAATGACGAAGAGACGGCGGCGCTGACCTGCGGTGGTCACACAGTCGGCAAAGCCCATGGTGCGATGGCAGGCGATCATATCGGCGCCGAGCCCGAAGCCTGCCCGGTCTCCGGTCAGGGTCTGGGTTGGAACAACCCCGATCAGAACGGCAAGGCAACCAACGCATTCACCTCTGGTATCGAGGGTGCGTGGACGAAAAACCCGACCAAATTCGACATGGGCTTTTTCGATTACCTGTTCGGATATGAGTGGGAATTGGGTAAATCGCCCGCGGGTGCACAACAGTGGCAGCCTATCGAAATGCCGGAAGATGAAAAGCCGGTCGACCCGACCGACCCTTCGGTTCGGCGTATGCCGGTCATGACCGATGCGGACATGGCAATGAAGATCGATCCGATTTACAATGCGATCTGTCAGAAGTTCATGGCCGACCCGGATTACTTTGCCGACACCTTTGCCCGCGCTTGGTTCAAGCTGACCCACCGCGATATGGGGCCACGCGTCAACTACTATGGCCCAAACGTCCCGTCAGAAGAGCTGATCTGGCAGGACCCGGTCCCTGCGGGTTCGACCGCGTATGACGTCGGTGCCGTCAAGGCAAAGATCGCCGACAGCGGTTTGACCGCGGTCGAGATGATCACCACCGCGTGGGACAGTGCCCGTACCTTCCGTGGCTCGGACAAACGCGGCGGCGCAAATGGTGCGCGTATCCGTCTGGCACCACAGAAAGACTGGGCAGGGAACGAGCCCGAGCGTCTGGCAAAAGTGCTGGGCGTGCTGGAGCCGATTGCAGCGGAAACCGGGGCCTCGATCGCCGACGTGATCGTTCTGGCGGGTAACGTCGGTCTGGAACAGTCGATCAAAGCCGCAGGCTTTGACGTGACGGTTCCGTTCTCGGCCGGTCGCGGCGACGCAACGGATGAGCAGACCGATGCCGATAGCTTCTCGGTGCTGGAGCCGCTGGCGGACGGGTTTAGAAACTGGCAGCTGAAGGAATTCGCGGTATCACCCGAGGCGATGATGCTGGACCGAGCGCAACTGCTGGGTCTGACCGCTGCCGAAATGACGGTTCTGGTGGGCGGCCTGCGTGTGCTGGGTACCAATCACGGCGGATCGGCGCATGGGGTCTTCACGGACCGCGTGGGTCAGTTGACCACCGACTTCTTCGTCAACCTGACGGATATGTCGCTCAGCTGGCACCCGGTTGACGGCGGCACATATGAGCTGCGTGATCGTGCCTCGGGTGAGGTCAGGTTCACCGCAACCAGCGCGGATCTGGTATTCGGCTCGAACTCGATCCTGCGTGGTTACGCCGAGGTCTATGCCCAGGACGATAATGCCCAGAAGTTCGTGCGCGACTTCGTGGCGGCCTGGACAAAGGTCATGAACAACGACCGGTTCGATCTGGTAGCCTAAGTCAAAAATTATCAGGCGAGGTTTCCCTCGCCTGATAATGTATTCGGGCTGACATCTGGTTGTGCCCGATTATCCCGCGATCACATTCTGTTCTTGAATGCCCAGACCTTCGATGCCCAGCTCCATCGTGTCGCCGGGTTTCAGATAGACTTGCGGGTTTTGCCCCATGCCCACCCCCGGCGGAGTTCCGGTCGAGATCACATCGCCCGGTTGCAGGGACATGAATTGCGACAGGTGTGAGATCACAGTTGCCACGCCGAAATGCATCGTCCGGGTCGAGCCGTCCTGATAACGGTGGCCGTTGACCTCAAGATACATCGGTAGATTCTGTGGATCTGCTATCTCGTCCCGCGTCACCAGCCATGGACCAATGGGGCCGAATGTGTCTGCCGACTTGCCCTTGACCCACTGCCCCGAGCGGTGAAGCTGAAAATCACGTTCTGACAGGTCATTGACCACACAATAACCTGCGACGTGATCCATTGCTTCGGCCTCGGAGATGTATTTCGCTTCCTTGCCGATCACCACGCCCAATTCGACCTCCCAGTCGGTCTTGACGGACCCGCGCGGGATTTCCACCGTGTCGTTCGGCCCGATAATGGCCGATGTCGCCTTGAAAAAGATCACAGGTTCCTGCGGCAATTCCATACCGCTTTCTGCCGCGTGGTCGGCATAGTTCAGGCCGATGCAAATGAACTTGCCCACATGGCCGACACACGCCCCTAAACGGGTGTTGCCTTCAACCATCGGCAAATCTTGTGCATTCAGCGCGCGCAGTCGCGCCAACCCTTCGTCGCTGAGAACGTCGCCCGAAATATCGTCGATGACGCCTGACAGGTCGCGAATTGTGCCATCGTCGTGCAGCAGCCCGGGCTTTTCAGCACCCAAGGCGCCAAACCGCAGTAGTTTCATATTGTGATCCCTTTCAGCTTAAATCGCCCATCCGCCATCAATGGCAAAGGGCTGACCAGTGGTAAATGCACTGCTGTCGCTCGCAAGGTAGAGCGCCAGATCGGCAATCTCGTCCGCGGTTCCAATGCGCCCCATTGGCTGGCGGGCGATGAAATCCGTCATCGCCTTTTCGTAGTCGCCCGTCGCCCGCAAACGCTCGTGCAGGCTGGGGCTGTCGACAGTGCCGGGACAGATGGCGTTGCACCGAATGCCTTGCGTGACGAAATCGGCGGCGATCGACTTGGTCAGGCCAATTACGGCAGCCTTTGATGCGCAATATACAAACCGGTTTGGAACGCCCTTCATCGACGAGGCGACCGAGGACATATTGATTATCGATCCTCCGCCGTTTCCTAACATCGCGGGCAGGGTCAGACGGATCATGCGATACATGGCCTTCACATTAAGATCGAAACTGAAATCCCAGTCGTCCTCTTCACAGTCAAGAATGGTTCCGTTTGCCACGTAACCCGCGCAATTGAACAGGATATCCAGCGGTGGCAACTCAGCCACGGCACGTTTCACGGCATGCGCATCTGTCACGTCGAGATGGATCGGAGAGATCCCGTCGATTTCCGAAAGCTCGGCCAATGTGGTTTCGTTGATGTCGCTGGCAAAGACATGCGCGCCTTCGGCTGCGAACAGTTCGGCCGTGGCACGTCCGATGCCCTGTCCAGCGGCGCTGATGAATGCGGTTTTGCCTTTTAGTCGGTCAGAAGGCTGATGCGATGTCATTCTGGTCCTCATGGTTTTCCCGAAACCGGGTGGTGTGTTGGGGATAACTACCCGTCTGTTCGCGCCTCAGGGAAAACACTGGGCAGGATCAGCGGGCGCAAAGCAGTGCGTCGCGTGTTTGGGGTCCGGTGCAGCACCATCAAATCCTGATGTGATAAGCCTTGGCCGCATTCCCTCCGAGGATGGTTTCGCAGTCATTGGAGGAAAGTGCGCTTAGCAGTTCAGCGGTTGCATCGATCCAGCGTTCATAGCTGCTGGCCAGTGTGCAGACCGGCCAGTCGCTGCCCCAGATCAACCGCGATGGTCCGAACGTGTTCAGTAAGTGATCTACATAGGGGTACAAGTCCCGAACCGTCCAGTCAGGCGCAGCTTCGGTGACAAGACCGGACAGTTTGCAGAACGCGTTGGTGTCCCGCGCGATGGCGGCCATGTCTTCGGCCCACCCGTCAAGTACACCCTCCCGGATCAGAGGTTTCGAACCATGGTCAATCACAACCCGCATGTTTGGGTGCCGCGCCACAAGTTGACGTAACGGGCCTAGGTGTCGGGGTAGGGTGAGGGCATCAAAAGTCAGATCGTTTGACTGGATGGCCTCAAAGGCAGGCGTCAGTGCCGAGTCGAGCATCCAGTTCGGATCAGCGATGTCTTGTATCATCGGCCGCAATCCAACCAAAGCGGGATGAGCGGCAAGTCTGGTGATTTGTGCACGCGCATCAGGGGCGTCAAAATCGACCCAGCCAACCACACCCTTGATAAAGGGTGTCTTGTCGGCCAGTGACAACAGGTACTCCGTCTCGGCGACGGTCGGCGCGGCCTGAACCAGAATTGTCCCGTCGATGCCCTGTGCTTGCAACAATGGCGCAAGGTCATCTGGCCCGAAGTCCCGGTAAATCTGGCCCAGGTTGGGTGTCAGCCACCCATAGTCACCACGCGACAGCGCCCAAAAATGCTGATGGGCGTCGATCTTCATGCGATCACGCCCTTCTTCAGAATGATGTTGCCGTAGAGCCTGCGCTCGCCGGTCTGAATGATGGCAAATGCGGATGCCGCGCGTTGGTAGAAGGCGAACCGGTCCAGACCCTGAATTTGCGCGGGGTTATCAGCCTGCGCGTCGATGATCTTTTGGAAATCTGCGACGGCCTCGGGCACGGCTTCGGGATCACCGACAACCTGCATGGTCAGCGCGGGGTCGGGCACGAATGTATCCAGCGGCATGACAGACAACACGGCGCCAAGCAGGTCGCTTGCTGTTGAACCATCCGCACGGATGCAGTCGGGCCCAAGGCTTGAGCCCGGGAAATTGGCGTCCGCAATAACGATTTCATCGCCATGGCCCATGGCGCGCAGGGCGTACAGCAATTCAGGAGACAGCAGCGGGTCGAGGTTACGCAGCATTGACAGGTTCCTTGGGCAAGGGGGCATCTGACCGGATCAGGCCTTCGGTACGCAGGTCTGACCAAAGCTGGGCGGGGATGGAGCGTTCCAGCAGGGCGACATTGGCTTGAACCTCGGCCGCGTTAACAGCGCCCGGAACAACCGTTTTCACGGCGGGGTGTCCCAGAACAAATTGCAGCGCGGCTGCGATCAGTGGTGTGCCATGGGCCGCACAGACGGCTTCGATCCTGCGCACCCGTTCAAGAATATCCTCAGGCGCATCGGAATAGTTATACTTGGCCCCTGGCACCGCTCCGGTAGCGAGGATGCCCGAATTATACGGCCCGCCCAGAATGATGCCCACATCACGCTTTTCGCAAAGCGGCAGAAAACTGTTCAAGGCTTCCTGTTCCAAAAGCGTATACCGACCCGCCAGAAGAAACCCGTCGAAATCGCCAAGACCCAGCAGTTTCTCGCAAACCTGCCATTCGTTCACGCCCGCGCCAATCGCGGCGATCTCGCCTGCGTCTCGCAGTTCAACCAGCGCCTTGTAACCGCCGTCATCGAACAACTCGCGCACTTTGGCGTCTGACATTTCCTGACTTCCCTGACTGAAAGCGCAGACGTCATGCACCAGAAGAATGTCTGCATTGGCAACACCGATCCGGTCCCGGCTTGCCTCATATGACCGCATGACGCCGTCATAGGTATAGTCGAACACAATGCGTTTCTGCGGAACGTCCACAAACGCTTCGGGCGTCACCTCATGTGGTTCGCAATCCAGCAGTAGACGACCAATTTTGGTCGATAGCTGGATGTTCTCACGTCCAAACCGCCTGATCGCTTCGCCAAAGCGATACTCGGACCGGCCCAACCCGTATTGCGGCGCGGTGTCGAAAAACCGGATGCCTGCGTCAAATGCGGATTGGAGCGCAGCTTGCGCATCAGCATCCGAGACCTTGCGATAAAGATTGCCCAAAGGTGCGCCGCCAAACCCCATGCGGGTCAGCGGCACGGGCCGGGACGTTCTGTTGTTCAGAAGAGCGGTTTGCGAAACGGTCATCCTGCCTCTCGGGTGGTTTGGGGCGTTAAGTTGAACAGCTGCGGTCTTTCCTGTTGCAGCCGTTCGATCCGAGGCATCAGTTGGCCAAGGTGATGGCGCATGGCGTCTTGTGCCGCACGTTCGTCATGGGCATTGATGGCATCGAATATCGCCCGGTGTTCGGCCAGTGTTTCCGCAATGCGGCCGGGTGTCGGCAACAGCAACATCCGTGCGCGGCTGACCTGTAGCGACACGGTCTGTGCCACATCCGGCAGGCGAAGCATCCCGGTGAACGCCATCAACAGGGCGTGAAATTCCTCATCTGCGTGATAGAACCCGGCAATGTCTTCATCTTCGATCAACAACTGTTGCAGGCGCACATTGCGGCTCAGCTTTTTGCGCTGATCTTCGGTCAGGTCACGCGCAACCTTGGCCACTGTTGCCAGCTCCAAGGCCTCTCGCAGAAAGGCGCCTTCGCGAATTTCATCCATCGAGAAAAAGGACACACGTGTACCCGATTGCGGCACCACATCCACCAGCCCTTCGGCGGAAAGCCTGGTTATGGCGTCCGCGACAGGTGCGCGGGACACACCCAACTGCGCGCAGATCGGCGCCTTCCGAAGGTTAGCGCCGGGAGGGAAATCCAATGCCAGGATCGCCTGTTTGATGGATTGGTAAACCCGCTGCGCGAGCGACCCCTCAAGTGTTGAAATGTCGGGCAGGCGGGTGGCGTCAATGTCGTATGGGTGGTTCATAAATCTGAACTATCATACTAACATGTTAGTTGACAAGAGCGGTTTATCCCCGTAGCTCTGTGGCGAACAAGCGGGGAATCCATGCACCCAGTTTCAGAGATCAAAGCCCCGGGCGGCCCGGCCCGTGACACAATCCGGCTGAACCCGGATGACAACGTGATCATCGCGTTGCGCGACCTGAAAGCCGGCGCGCAACCGGATGGGTTATCGGTGCAGCTTCCCACGGAAATCGCACGCGGGCACAAGATCGCCACCGCCCCGATTGCGGCAGGTGAGAATGTGATCCGCTACGGACAGATCATAGGTCAGGCCAAAGCGGATATCGCCGCGGGCGAGCATGTTCATGTCCATAATCTGGGTATGGGGGCGCATCAGCAGGACTACGCATATGCAAGCGCGAACACGCCGCTGCCCGAGATTTCAGGCTCCCGTATCTTCCAGGGCTTCCACCGCGCCGATGGCAAGGTCGGCACGCGCAACTACATCGGCATTTTGACAACAGTGAATTGCTCTGGCTCCGTGGCGAGGTTCATAGCCGAAGCCACCGAGAAACGGGGCTTGTTGGACGCGTACCCGAATGTGGACGGTATCGTCCCGATCGTTCATGGCACCGGATGCGGGATGTCGGGAAAAGATGAAGGCTATGCCACACTGCTCCGGACATTGGCTGGATATGCCCAGCACCCGAATTTCGCCGGTATCCTTCTGATCGGTTTGGGGTGCGAGGTGATGCAGGTAGCCGATCTGGTTGGGGGTCGTCCGATCCGTCCTGATGGCGTGCTGCGTTACATGACCATTCAGAGTGAGGGCGGTACGCGCCGTACCATTGAACGTGGATTGAACGAACTGCGCGGGATTGCCGAACTCGCGAACAAGGCCGAACGCGAACCTGCGCCGATCAGTGCGATAACGGTTGGAATGCAATGCGGCGGGTCGGATGGCTATTCCGGGATCACCGCCAATCCCGCTTTGGGTTATGCCTCGGATTTGCTGGTGCGGCATGGCGGTACGACGATCTTGTCCGAAACCTCGGAAATCTACGGTGCAGAACACCTTTTGACCCGGCGGGCCGAGACCGTTGAAGTCGGGGAAAAGCTGATAGAACGCATTCGCTGGTGGGAGGGGTATACTCACCGCAACGGTGGTGAGATGAACAACAACCCTAGCCCCGGCAACAAACGCGGCGGGTTGACGACCATTCTTGAGAAATCGCTGGGCGCTGTCGCCAAAGGCGGAACCGCGCCCTTGCGCGGTGTTTACAAGTTTGGCGAGAAAATCGACAGGACCGGGTTTGTTTTCATGGACAGCCCCGGTTTCGACCCATGCTCGGTCACGGGGCAGGTGGCATCAGGCGCGAACCTGATCGTGTTCACCACCGGGCGGGGCTCGGTTTCGGGTTATCAACCAACGCCCTGCATCAAGCTGGCAACCAATTCCGAAATGTATGCCCGGATGTCGGAAGACATGGATTTGAACTGTGGGGACATCGTCACAGACGGCGTGAGCATCGAGGCAAAAGGCGAAGAGCTGTTCGAAATGCTGATCCGCGTTGCATCGGGTGAACAAACAAAAAGCGAAGAACTTGGCTTTGGAGGGGTCGAATTTGTCCCCTGGCAAATCGGCGCGGTGATGTAGGCCGCACCACCCCTTGGGGAGAGGGGTGTTTGGGAGGGTAAATGACAAAATTGGTCGACATGTCGGGGATCGAGAAACACTTTCCCGGAGTCCATGCGCTGAAATCAGTGCAGTTCGATCTGGTGCCCGGTGAAGTCCATGCGCTGATGGGCGAGAACGGTGCAGGCAAAAGCACGCTGATGAAAATCCTTTCGGGGATCTATCAGCGCGACGGCGGCACACTGCAAATCGAAGGGCGTAATGCAAACCCAACCACGCCACGCGAGGCGCAGGCTTTGGGTATCGGTATCATCCATCAGGAACTGAGCCTGATGAATGATCTGACGGTGGCACAGAATATTTTTATTGGCCGCGAACCTCGTAAACGGTTTGGCCGACTGAACGATGCCGCGTTGAATGCACAGACAGCCGAGATTTTTGCGTCCATGAACCTAAACCTCGACCCTAGGGCGCAGGTCGGCAGTCTGACCATCGCCAAACAACAGATGGTCGAGATCGCCAAGGCCCTGTCTTTCCGGTCCAGGGTTCTGATCATGGATGAACCGACCGCGGCCCTAAACGATGCTGAAATTGCCGAGCTGTTCGTCATCATCCGCCGTCTGAAGGCCGAAGGCGTGGGCATTGTCTATATCAGCCACAAAATGGATGAGCTGAAGCAGATCGCTGACCGGGTCACGGTGATGCGCGACGGAGAATACGTTGGCACAGTTGACGCGGCAGCAACGCCGATCAGCCAGATTATCGCGATGATGGTAGGTCGCGAAGTCAAGGAAGAGCCGCTGGTTCCCCCCGATCTGAGCGATGCCGAAGTTTCGCTGGAAGTGACCGGGCTGTGTCGGGGTCACGAAATCCACGATGTCAGCTTCTCGGTTCTGAAGGGTGAAATCCTGGGCTTTGCCGGGCTGATGGGGGCCGGACGTACCGAAGTTGCGCGGGCAATCTTCGGGGCAGATCCCAAGGATAGCGGAGAAATCCGGGTGCATGGGCAAGTGGTCTCGATCCGCACGCCATCCGATGCCGTCAAGGCGGGCATTGGCTATCTTTCCGAGGATCGCAAGCATTTCGGCCTCGCCACCGGGATGAGCGTTCGTGACAATGTTGCCCTGGCGTCGATGGATATGTTCACCGGACATGTCGGTGTTTTGAACGACGGCGAAATCAGCACGACAGCCAAGGGTTACATCACGCAGTTGGGTATTCGCACACCTTCGGACACGCAGGAGGTACGGCTGCTGTCCGGGGGCAATCAGCAGAAAGTTGTCATTGCCAAATGGCTGCTGCGGGATTGCGATATCCTGATTTTCGATGAACCCACGCGCGGTATCGACGTGGGCGCAAAATCTGAAATCTACAAGCTGTTGGAAGAACTGGCCGGGCAGGGCAAGACGATCATCGTGATTTCATCGGAACTGCCCGAGATCATGCGCCTAAGCCATCGCATCGCTGTGATGTGTGAAGGCCGGCTGACCGGCGTTCTGCCGGGCGGCAAAGACACCACTCAGGAAGACATCATGCATCTGGCGACCCAGCGGGTGGCAGCGATGCAGGTAACAGGAACAGCGTAATGACCTCAGCAACGGATATCGAAAAGAAAAGCCCGCTGGCGGGTCTCTCCGAAAGCGGCGCCTATCAAAAGCTGCTGGCCTTCGCCAGCTTGATTGCCTTGCTGATCGGGTTTTCAATCGCGTCGCCGAATTTCATGCAAACCTCAAACATGATCGCCATTTTGCAGGCGACATCGGTCAATGGGGTGCTGGCGGTTGCTGCAACACTGGTCATCATAACTGGCGGGATTGATCTGTCCGTGGGAACTCTGATGACGTTCTGCGCCGTCATTGCCGGTGTCGTGCTGACCTATCTCGGAATGCCGCTGTTGCTGGGGGTTGTGGCAGCGATTGCGGCGGGTGCGTTCTGCGGGCTGTGTTCGGGCACCTTTGTCGCCAAGATGAAAATCCCGCCCTTCATTGCCACGCTAGGTATGATGCTGATCCTAAAAGGGTTGTCGCTGGTGATCTCGGGCACGCGGCCCATCTACTTCAACGACACGCCGGGTTTTGACCAGATTTCGCGCGGGTCGCTGATCGGAGAGGTTTTCCCTGCTTTGCCGATCCCAAATGGCGTGCTGATCCTTTTCCTTGTTGCCATTGCAGCTTCGTACATTCTGGGGCGCACGGTTCTGGGCAGATACACCTTTGCGCTGGGATCGAACGAAGAAGCGGTGCGCCTTTCGGGGGTGAATACCGATCTTTGGAAGATGCGCATTTACGCTCTGGCAGGTGCGATCTGCGGTATCGGTGGAATCCTGATCGCGTCGCGTCTGAATTCGGCGCAGCCCGCGCTGGGGCTTGGCTACGAGCTGGAAGCTATTGCTGCCGTCGTGATCGGGGGCACGTCCCTGTCCGGTGGGCGCGGTACGATCCTTGGCACCCTGATCGGTGCCCTGATCATGGCAGTTCTGACCAATGGTTTGCGGGTGCTGTCCGTCGCGCAGGAATGGCAGACCGTTGTCACCGGCGCGATCATCATTCTGGCCGTTTACGCCGATATGGCGCGGCGCAGGAAGACAGGTTGAACATTCACAAAAATTAGAAACGAAGACCAACTGGAGGAGAAGACATGCTAACACGTCGTTTCATTTTGGGGGCCCTGAGTGCGGCCAGCCTTTCGATACCTGCATCAATGTCATCAGCGGAAGACATATATATTCCGCTGGTGTCCAAAGGGTTTCAGCACCAGTTCTGGCAGGCGGTAAAGTCGGGTGCGGAACAAGCCGCCGAGGAATACGGTGTCACGATCACCTTTGAAGGCCCGGACAACGAAACCATGGTGGATCGTCAGATCGACATGCTGGCGGCGGCCTTGGCCAATAACCCCAAGGCCATCGGTTTTGCCGCTCTGGACAGCCAGGCCGCCATTCCACTGTTGAAGCAAGCTGATGAAAAAGGCATTCCGATCATCGCCTTTGACAGTGGCGTTGACAGCGACATTCCGGTTTCTACAGCAACCACAGACAATCAGGCCGCGGCTGCGCTGGCTGCGGACAAGATGGCCGAGATGATTGGCGGCAAAGGCAAAGTGGCCGTTGTTGCGCATGACCAGACCAGCCGCACAGGCATTGATCGGCGTGACGGCTTCGTCAATCGTATTGCTGAAAAATACCCGGACATCGAAGTTGTCACGGTTCAATACGGTCAGGGTGACCACCTGAAATCGACCGAGGTGACCAAAGCAATCCTTACGGCGAACCCCGATCTGAATGGCATCTTCGGCACCAACGAGGGCTCGGCCATCGGTGTGGTGAACGGGGTGCAAGAACTGGGGACCGAGGGGCTGGTCATCATCGGGTATGACAGCGGTAAGGCCCAGAAAGATGCGATCAAAAGCGGGTTGATGGCGGGTGCAATCACTCAGAATCCCGTGGGCATCGGGTATGAAACCGTCAGGGCTGCTGTAGCTGCGATGAAGGGCGAAGAAGTTCCTGCCCTGATTGATACCGGGTTCTACTACTACGACGCATCCAACATCGACGATCCGAAGATCGCGGCAGTGCTGTACGACTGATTTTCATTGTCATACTTATTTCTGGCTCTTGGTTCTCCAAGGGCCAGAAGCTTGTCAGAATCCCTGCATCAGCATGTCGATGCCGGCGGTGATCTGCGCAAAGTGATCATCAAGGTTGTCGACTGGCGATTTTAGAATGCCCACCGGAACGGCAGCCATGAATTGGGTCGCCATTACAAACGGTTTGCCCTGGATATCAAAGACGGGATTGAGCCGGGTGGCTGGGATCGGCGCCGTCGCTTCGGGAAGCAGGGGCACGACGACGCGTGTGTTCAACCCGCTCAGCAGATCGCTCTGGATGTCCAGAAGATACCCGTCACCTGACGGGTCGGGGAACACGTCGTATTTTGGCATCAGAACTGTCTGTAGGCATCCAGCGGTAAGCCATTATGCTCGACATACGCGTTGGAACTCTCAAGTGCGGCCTTGTTTTCGGCTTTCCAGCGTTCAGCTTTTGCGCTGGCGACTGCGGCCCGAATGCCGTCTTCGGCTGCGCGGGATAGGTTGATCTTCAGATCCCGCGCCTCGGACAGCATATCGCCATCCAGTGATAGATTTGTCGGTCTACGAGATGGAGCATTCATTTGGTTACCCTCAAGACTGCGCCATTTTACCACTACGCCATATGCGCGTCAAACATGCGCATATTGCTCGACGCGCGGAAAATCTCTGTTCAACGGCACGTGGCAATCAGGAAGTTATTGGCCTGAAAAGAGCATTGCGCTCTGTTCTTGAGCTCCCCCTATTACTGTGCGACTTTTTGTTTGTGTTTGTTGAACTGTTGGTCGAAGAGGTTTTTGAAGGGGCCGTTTTTCTGCATGAGTTGGTCGAGGTTTCCCTGTTCGGCGATAGCGCCGTCCTGGA
>NZ_JBQFZP010000015.1:0-88584 GCF_056542305.1 Ruegeria sp. AD9 | reverse complement strand
GCGTAGATCAGCGCGTGCAGCGCGATGAACAGGACGGCCCGTAGCAGCAGGTCAATTAGCAGATACCGGGCCGGGATGGCCCCCCTGCCCCGCGCCCTTACCCCAACGGCGAAAAGAAAAAAGCTGAGATAATTTAAAAGGAAAACGACCGGCAACCCATTCGTCACCACCTGACGCAAAAACCGAACAAACGCGGGACCACTGTTCAGGAGGTGCGTCGCAAAGCCCGGCGTGCGCAAAACGAAGATGGCCAACAGCGGAAACAACGCAAGGCAACTGACGATCAGCGTGTTTCTGGCAAACTTCCAGAAAGGCAATTCAGTGGCAAAATATCTGTTCATTTCATTTAGTTTGCCAACGGTTCCAGCGCAATGTCGATGCCAATTGGTTTACAGACCTGCGACAGAACCTCCGATTTTATTATTCCGCAAGCCCTCTACCTACTTTACGCGCAAAATCTGTTACTTTTGCTCGTTACTTTTGTTGCGCTATCAGTTTCAAGTTACACTCGATAAGTATCCCTTATCAAGTATAATTGATTTTGCGGGAAAATGGGCGCAGAGTGGGCCGTATGAGCACCCCTGAGCCCTATCTCCCCGCCCCCTCCCCTGCCCTGTCGCAGTCTGACCAGGACGCCCTGACCGATCTCTATGTCCGCGGCACACCCGCCAACACGCTCAGGGCCTATGAGCGCGATTTGCTCTATGTAACGGCCTGGAAGGCAGCACGGTTCGGAGTGCCGTTGGACTGGCCCGAGAGCGAGGCCACAGCGCTGGCCTTCATTCTCGATCACGCCCGCGATCTGGGAGATGCCGCGCCCGAGGATGTCGCGCGTCAGAGTGCCGAGATGTTGATCGCGCAAGGGCTACGCAAGTCCCTCGCCTGCCCGGCCCCTTCTACGCTGGACCGGCGCATCGCCTCCTGGCTGGCCTTTCATCGAATGAAGAACCTGACCAGCCCTTTTGATGCGCCGCAGGTGAAGCAGGCCCGTGCCAAGGCGCGCCGCGCCGCCGCCCGGCCCCCTGCCCCAAAATCGCAGCAACCGATTACCCGCGATGTGCTCGAGCAGTTGCTGTCCACTTGTCGGGGGTCCCGGCGGGATTGCCGCGACCGCGCCATCTTGATGCTGGGTTGGGCTTCGGGTGGTAGACGGCGCTCGGAGATCACCGGGTTGATGTTTGAAGACGTCTCGCTGAAGGAGTTCGACGAGAAAAGCCTGGTTTGGATTTCACTGCTGGAGACCAAGACGACAACCAAAGGTGAAACGCCGCGGCTGGTGTTGAAAGGCCGCGCAGCCCAAGCGCTGGCCCATTGGATCGAGGTGGGTGAGATTCAGGACGGCCCCTTGTTCCGGCCTGTTTCAAAAGCCGATCGGGTGTTAACCCGCCGCCTCAGCCCGGATGCCATCGCGCAGATCGTCAAGCGTCGGGCGAAACTGGCGGGCCTGCCGGACGGGTTCGCTTCCCCCCATGGGCTGCGCTCGGGCTTCCTGACCCAGGCCGCGCTGGACGGCGCCCCGATCCAGGCCGCGATGCGCCTCTCCCTGCATCGCTCCATGGCCCAGGCGCAGAAATACTACGACGATGTGGACATCGCGGATAACCCGGCGACTGATCTACTGGGGTGAGTAGTTACTGACTATTTAATAATCCCCGCTTGAGGGAAACTCCGGCTGCTGTGCCTATGTCTTGTTTCCTGTCGCATCTGTTAACGTGGCCAGCGCGGAAACATGTCGCGGCAGATCGCAACGGGAATGCAGGATATCAACAATGATCACCGCGTCCGGCTGATCCAGATAAACCAGGAAATGCTCTCCTGCGCGCACATATCTGAGATCCGCCGCCTCTTCGACCAATATAGAACAACTTCGGCTGGCCACCCTGCCCTCTGTGATGGCCTGACAGCGCGCTATTAGTTCTTGTTCATAAAGATCGGCTTGATGCGATCCAAACTTGTCGATGGTCCATCGGGCAATTTCCACCAGGCTGGATTCAGCGCGG
Source organism: Ruegeria sp. AD9 (assembly GCF_056542305.1). NCBI lineage: Bacteria > Pseudomonadati > Pseudomonadota > Alphaproteobacteria > Rhodobacterales > Roseobacteraceae > Ruegeria > Ruegeria sp. AD9. The sequence goes on along the minus strand of NZ_JBQFZP010000015.1, from coordinate 86,584 downwards.
CGTGTCAGTCGAAAGGGTCTGGTCACGCCTTGGCTCGTGCCCTTGCAAAGGCACGACGGATCGCATCCGAACCCCTGCCTTCTGCCAAATCTCCGGCCTGAGCCTGCGCTACACCCTCCTGCAAGCCTTGTTTGAGAGACTCCAGCCCCGCTTCTTCCCGCTCCAAAAGCCGAAGGCCGGCGCGCAACGCTTCACTGGCGTTCTGATATCGACCGGACGCAACCAGATTCTGCACCAGTTGATCCTGCGATTCTGTAAGTACAACATTGCGGGTTACCATGGCGTAAGCCTCCTTTTTGGCAATATATGCCAACGAGACCGTCTGTTCAACGATTGAGGAGCCCAAAATCACTAATTCGAGCAAGCTGGTTTTATGGACGCTAATGGGACGTGAACACACGGATCATGTCTGTGATCCCATATGAATCCAATGACGGTAGAGACTTGCGTCAAAAGCCGCGCCGCGCAAGCACAGCTGCACTGGATCGAGGACAGTTCCGTGTTCCGTCGCAACTTACAGGCGCACAATTCCCGAAACCCCGCCCTCACGGTATGCCATTTCTTGGGCAATTGGCGAGCGGCTGACTCTAGCCGGAATGTTCGCGTGTTTTCCTCTGCGCACGGGCTGAGCTCGGTGTATCTGACCCAGATCGCCATGCCATTCTCACCGCATCGTACTCCCGTACTGGCGCAGAAGTATTGTTACGAAGTTGGTATCGCAGAAAACTCGATAACGAAATTGTTGGTGAGAGAATTTGACCAATCAGCTCAACTAGCTCCCTGCCCTTCCCAATTGCGCAATTTGCGCCAAAAGCCGTTCGGCCTTCACTCCAACTCCATGCTAGAGGCGTTCTACTCAAAGCGGAGCATAGGGAGGAGTTTTACAGGAATGCCTTCGCATGCCTACGTTAGAACTTCATCGACTGAAAGAACCCATGATCCCGCTCAACCGAGTTTACAACTGTAAACCACCCTGCTCTGATGCAAAGCGTATGTAGTCCTCCGCGTTGGAAAACCTACAATATAGGCGAAAATCCTTGACTTAGTGCTATGAATCACGGCTGTTTATCTCAAGTGGCGCAAAAATGACCACATTCTTTAATTTGAGGCAACTACATGATTCCCGTGACACCACTTGCGGCAGAAAGACCATCGGCACTCGCCACGGAAATATCTGAGAGATTAAACTCGGCTATCCGGGAACATCTACTTGCTGCATTTGCCCCCGACAACACCAAATCACTGCGAAATTTTGCAGCGCCAGAAGCTGCTGAACTCTTAGGAGTCTCAGGTCAATTCATGCGCAAAGTCCACGCAGAGGGAACGATTCCTGAACCGAATGACGTACGCAGCGGTAGGCGTTACTATACTGCCCAAGAACTTTGGGAGGCTCGCGAAACGCTTGAGAAAACCTCACGCAAAAAAGGGCGCTATGTCCCTCGCCGGACTGAAGGAGAAAAGCTCCAAGTCTGGCAGTTGATGAACTTCAAAGGCGGCAGCAGTAAGAGCACCACAACAATTCACTTGGCTCACTATTTTGCGCTTCGCGGTTACCGTGTGCTGGCTGTTGATCTGGATCCTCAAGGCTCTCTTACATCCATGTGCGGCATAAGCCCCGAAATAGAGTTTGACGGGCTGACGATTTACGATGCTATTCGATATGAAGATCCGGTAGATATGGCGGACGTCGTGCTTCCGACGTACTTCCCCGGTCTCTCTGTGGCTCCGTCACGGCTTGTTCTTTCCGAATTTGAGACAGAATCTGCCGTTCACTCCAACCCAGACCATCCGTTCTTTACAAGAATACGGAATGCCCTGGCCCAGGTGGAAGGAGATTTTGACCTTGTTCTGATTGATAGCCCACCTCAGCTAGGATTCTTGACAATTGCTGGGATGGCGGCCGCCAGTTCATTGCTTGTGCCACTTACACCTTCGATGCTGGACGTGTCTTCGACGGCTCAATTTCTCGAACTCGCTGGTGCTTACATGGCAGTCATTGAAGATGCCGGCGCTACGCTCGAATACGACAACTTCAAATTCCTGATAACGCGTGACGAGCCAACAGACGTACCGTCTCAACAACTGGCTTCGTTCATGCGGGCACTGTTTCAGGATCGCGTTATGTCAGCCACAGCCCTCAAAAGCACCGCGGTCAGTGACGCCACAATGCTCAAACAATCAATTTACGAAGTCGTGCGGTCAGAAATGACACGCGCAACTTATGATCGGGCAAAGAACTCAATGGATGCGATCGGCTCTGAGGTAGAGCAAATGATCCATCAAGCATGGGGACGCAGCTAATGGCTAGAAAGTCGCTTCAGGAGATGTCGGGGATCGCAAACACCATCGCGCGCTCTGGCCCCAAGGCCATCGATAAAACTCCAAAACCCAATGCCCCTGCTCTTGGTGCGCTTCAGGGCTCTCTTGCCGCAATCAGGGAAATTGACCCTGCTCTGATCGACGACTGGGGGCCTGCCGATAGGCTCGGTGAGTTTACAGCTGTAAACATTGACGAAGAAGACGATAGTTTTGAAAGCTTGATGTCGAGTATACAAGACGGTGGCCAACAAGTTCCCATTCTTGTCAGAAGATCGAAATCCGACGGTCGATACGAGGCAATTTATGGACGGAGGAGGCTCAAAGCCTGTCGTGAACTTGGTATTAAAGTCCGCGCCAATGTTCAGGATATCGACGATGCTTCAGCGCTTCTCGCCAAAGGGCTTGAGAATGCTGCGAGGCGCAATCTTTCCTTCTACGAGAAAGCACGTTTCGCCGAGGCGATCCTGACTTCCGGGCATGACACGGCAACGGTGCGGCAAGTATTGAACGTTTCGAAATCAGGGCTGTCTCACCTGACAAAAATTACGCAACATGTTCCTGCAAAGATTGGTGACATGATCGGCGCAGCCCCAAAATCAGGCCGCCCAAAATGGACCGTGCTTGCAGAGCACTTCGTTGCAGGCAAGCTAGCGGAAGATGAAGCTGCAAATCTTCTTGCAACCATTGAGCCATCGATGTCGTCAGATGATCGGCTGGAAATGCTCCTAAAAGCAGCTGCCAAACGCGGTGCAAGACAAAGAGAAGGTGCAGCCGAACTCAACCCAATCGAAGGCGTTACAATCAAATCTACCAACGGATCACTAACTGTTTCGGTCAAAAGGACCGGAGCTAACGCTGGCTTCGCTAGCTGGTTGGACGAAAACATGGCTGAAATCATTAAGCGCTCACACGCTGAGTTTACAGCTGTAAACGCCAAGAAAAAGAACTGAGGACGAGCAGAAAGGAGGAAGGCAAACAAACAAAACCCCCGAAACCGGAGCTTCGAGGGCTGCTGCGCAAAGCGCAATTCTTAGATTAGACACCTAGAATCTAGCAGCACCCGAATCGCCACACAAGAAAAAACGCTCTTGAGCGAACGGGTAATTTTTGTCTGCCGATAGATAATCATGAAAACACTAACAGCATTGGCTCCAATTGGAGCGACCTTGTCGGGAACGGCAGGGCAGGGGAACAGTACGCCCAAAAAATGGATACTTCTTCGCGCCGTTGAAGAGGCCAGAGAACCTCTTGGGTTAAAATCCACAACTCTCAATGTCCTGAGAGCGATGGTTTCCTTTATGGGCGGTGATCAGATTGCTGCGGACCAGGATGATCATCACATCTGTTTCGCGTCCAACGCGGCGATAGCCAAACGAACTCATGTCAGCGTGCAGACAGTTGAGCGTCATATCTCGACGCTGGTGGACCTTGGACTTATCCGCCGCGTCATGAGCGCAAACGGTAAGCGATGGGCGCGCCGGGATCGCCAGGGCAGGGTGGTCACCGCAACTGGGCTCTCCTTGATGCCTTTGTCTGAACGGCACGCTGAGTTCATTCAGGAAGCCCAGAGGCATGCTGATCGCGTTCTCGAGTTCACTGTACTCCGTGACAAAGTTTCCGCCGCTCTGGCGCGCCTTAAGGAACTCGTAGCAAATGACACCGCGATCTCTGATTTGGTGACCACCGTACGCAATGCTCTGCGTCGCAAACCAGATGCGAATGTACTCAGCGAGCTGTTGGCAGAAATCTCTGTGGAAATCTCCGAGATAACACAGACTGATACAGAAAATTTGAGGGCCAGTGACAGTGAAATTGAGGGGCACAAAGAGGACTCTTTGAATCCGGAAGTTAAGAAAGAAAAGCTTTCTCAGATTCAGGTTTCTCCAGACCAAATGGAGCGCAGTTTTCCACGGCTATGCTCAGAACTACGCTTTGCAAAAGATCAGCACCACTGTGATCGGCTTATGGATGATATCGCCGAGTATCTACGGCTTGGCCAAACCTGGTATGCAATGAAATCAACTTTTGGCCCAGCTATTCGCTTCATTGTTCTCGGATACATCTTTCAACGTGCTGAGAACATACAATCTCCAGGGGCTTACCTGATTTCGTTGCTGGCCAAGATCGAAAAGGGCGAATTGTCTCCAAAGGCAATGCTCTCGCGGACATCCAATGCTACGTAAATTTGGGGAAACAGGATGAAATTTACCGTTTTCAGATTACACCTCCAAGTGATGACTGGATCGAAGGGTCTGAAAAAGGTGAGCTATAGGATTGACCTCTATAAATCACGCAACCATAAATAGTGAGTTATAGAAAGGAAGCTTATACCTCACGATGTGGAACTGGCAGAACCCTGACTGGCCTACCTTTCGTTACGACGCCGCAAGACTCGAACCATACGAGCAACAGTTCCTGTTGTCCTCAGGGGAAGTTCTTGGAGCGGTTCATCATGTGAACACATCGGATCGAGATCAATTGCGTATCGACCTGCTAAGCGAAGAAGCAATGAAGACCAGCGCGATCGAAGGTGAGATGCTGGATCGTCTCAGCGTGCAATCTTCCTTGCGCCGACATCTTGGACTGGCTCCCGACAGCTATCCATCCAAACCGCGCGAGCAGGGCGTTTCTGAAATGATGGTGGATGTTTATTCCAACTATTCGGAACCACTGTCACACGACACCCTGTTTCGGTGGCATGACATGCTTCTGTCCCATGACAGGCATCTGGAAACGATTGGATCATACCGGAGCCATGAGGATGCGATGCAAATCGTCTCAGGCAGGCTCGACCGCCCAACGGTGCATTTCGAAGCTCCACCTTCACATCAGGTTCCGGCTGAAATGGACCAGTTCGTAGCCTGGTTCAACCGGACCGCACCGGATGGTCCCGAACCATTGCGCGCACTGATCCGGGCCGGTTTGAGCCATCTGTATTTCGAGAGCATTCATCCCTTTGAGGACGGCAATGGCCGGTTGGGTAGGGCGCTGGCTGAAAAGTCCTTGGCCCAGAATATCGGTCAGCCAAGTCTGATTGCCCTTGCTTTCACGATCGAGCGAGAGCGGAAGGCTTACTACGACCAACTCGAACGCCATCAAAAGACGCTGGAAGTCACACCGTGGCTCGTCTGGTTTGCCGAAACTGTCCTTACAGCACAGCAGGTGACGCTTGAGCGGGTTGGTTTCTTTATTTCCAAGACGCACTTCTATGATCGGTACCGTGATCAGTTCAACACTCGCCAAAGCAAGGTAATCGCCCGTTTGTTCAAGGCTGGGCCGGATGGGTTCACAGGGGGATTGAGCGCTGAGAACTATATCTCGATCACGGGAACATCGCGCGCCACAGCAACGCGGGATCTCCAGAACCTGGTAGAGAAGGGCGCTTTGATCCGAACGGGTGAACTCCGGTACACGCGATATTGGTTAAAGCTAGATCGGGACGGGTAGGGGGCTGAAGTACGGCACGAAGCGCGGGAAGCTGCCGTTCTCTGCAGTCGCGAAACCGTTCACTCGAAAATCAAAAAACGGCCATTCCGGTCTAGAATGACGACTTCGATGATGCCGCAGCCGTACCGATGTCAGTAAAGCGCAGAAGTGACCTTTGCAAAGTCAGTTTTGACACTCGAAACTCCCTTACAGGCGGCAGAGTGAATTCCCTGGGTCGGCCCCAAAATGCACCTAGCATCGCTAAGCAGACCTCACTGTGATATCTATGCACTATGCGTCGTCTGCAAAGTGTCCTACATCTCAAGTAATCAAAGAACAAATATCCAACGGCGAAGCACGGTTTATGTCCATTAAAGTCAATCCAGATGTCCTGATTTGGGCACGTGAGACCGCTGGTTTCACGCTGGAAGATGCTGCGCGCAAGCTGTTTTCTGATGGAGTCCGTGAGACGGCTGATCAGAAGCTTGAGGCACTTGAAAGTGGCGACAGAGAACCGTCCCGTGCACAACTGAATAGCTTTGCCAAGTTGTACAAAAGACCTTTGCTAGCATTTTACATGGAACAGCCGCCACGCACCGGACGCAGAGGGCAAGATTTTCGTCAAAGTCCGGACAGCCGCACAAAGCGCGAAAATGCTATGTTGGATGCTTTGTTGCGTGATGTGAAGGCTCGGCAAGAGGCCATAAAAGACATCCTCATAGATGACGAGGATTTTTGGGAGCACAAATTTGTAGGATCCGTCAATCTCAAAACGAGTGTTGAGGCCACGGTAAAATCCATTTCCAACGAACTTGAGTTTGACTACACGGATGTGAGCTTGCGCCGCGGTGACCCGGACAAGCTGTTTAAGCGGCTGCGTATGGAAGTGGAAGACATCGGCGTTTTTGTATTGCTGTTGTCCGATCTTGGTTCCCACCACTCCACGATCCCGTCCAGTGTATTCCGCGGCTTTGCAATCGCTGATGATGTCGCCCCATTTATTGTGATTAACGCAAAAGAGGCCAAACCGTCCCGCTCCTTTACACTGATGCACGAACTTGCCCATATTTGGCTTGGAACAACCGGAGTAAGCGGTCAAGCCTCTACTGCCACCCCGACGAACCAATCCGCCAAGATTGAACGGTTTTGTAATGATGTGGCTGGAGAGTTTCTTTTGCCTTCGGCGCACTTCCGCAAGGGTATGCCTGACTTTGACCCTGACGATAGCAATAGTGCGGAGGCAGTGGTTGATAGTATTGCCTATAAGTGGTCTGTCAGTGGTCCGATGGTCGCCTATCAACTCTATAGAACAGGTGACCTAAGTGGCGATGCCTATGGCCGTCTTCGTGGGGTGTACTCGGCACGTTGGCAGGCTGCTCTCAAGAGCCAAAAAGAAAAGATGAAAGATAGCGACGGACCAAACCCGCACGTTGTGAAATCTCACAATCTGGGCAACGCACTATTGGAGGTAGTTTATCGCTCCGTTCGCGGCAATGCGCTTACCTACACAAAAGCTGCAAACCTTTTGGGGTCGAAACCATCTGCGGTAGAACCGCTGTTGAGAAGGTACGAGGCGAAACGAAAAAAGGGTGATCTGTTCTCCAACGCAAGCGGAGCGCATTGATGTACCTAATCGATGCCAACGTGTTGATAACTGCGAAGAACACCTACTACCCTTTAGAACACATTCCCCAATTTTGGGAATGGCTCGTTGTTCAAGGTGATGCTGGTAGAATCAAGATGCCGCGTGAGATTTATGAAGAAGTGTCAGGCGGTAGCGATGACTTGGCCGACTGGATCAAGGGAGAAGACGCAAAGGAAGCGCTACTTTTAGATGAGGATGCAGACCCCGCCTTAGTGCAGCAAGCGCTACGTGACGGGTATCAAAGCGATGACGCCAAATTCACAGATAGCGAACTGATCAAGGTAGGTCGGGACGCTTTCCTTGTTGCTTATGGCCTTGTTAGTAGCAACAGAACAGTTGTGACGAAAGAAGTCACAAAACGAACCAAGCGCCTTGGCGCGACACGACTACCAGATGCATGTGACGACTGCGCTGTGTCTTGGTGTGATGACTTCACGATGTATCGCACTTTGGACTTCAACTTGCGTTGACAGATATGCCCGGTCGGAAAACACAGTTTAAATTCTGGATTGGCGGCACTCTGCTGCTGAACCGCGAAAGTTCTCTTAACTGTCCAATTCTCGGGAAAAGCATCCTGAAAGAGCTCTAACGTCTGCTCAGGCTAAACTATGCAAATGCAGCGAATGTCCGAGAAGCGGGCTGCGACCGCGGCATCGGTATGTGCAGGTGAACGGCAGGAATGGGCCGATCTCCTAACAAGTTGTGGAAAGAAATTACGGGATCACCTTAGATCTCAGCGTTATCGCTCAGATTGAACCAAGTTGGCTATGCTAGTTCGCTGATCATCGATTTCAGATGGCGCATGTCGGTACCGCAGCATCCTCCAAATACTTGGATCGACGGATTCTGCCTCGCAATCGCGGCAATCTGTTTACCAAGTTCAGCTGGATCGCCTTCGTCCAGCTCATCTGCTTCGTCAAGTTCCGCATGCGAGCAACTCGAAGCGTTCGCCACAAGGCCTCTCAGCCGGGGGTGGTTGCCAAGCGCTCCGGCGAAATGGGTAGGGTGAGCGCAGTTGACCATAAAAAACAGCGCCGCCGAGTCGGTTGCTGCGTCGATCTGGTCAATTCCGTCCACAAGTTTGGTCCCGTCTGCCAGGCACCCGTCTGTCTCAACAACCAGAGACATGATGATCGGCAGTTCAGCGTCCCGGGCGGCGAGGATGCATCCCGCTGCCTCGCTTGGGCGGTTGAATGTATAAGCGGTGACCAGATCGAGGCTTGTGTCTTTCAGGCTGTGCATTTGAGCGGCGTGGTATTGACGTGCATCTTCGACGGGTACCGGCGGGATGTCGGCGTAAGGATCATGGCGCGGGCCGATGCAGGCCGACACCAGTACATCATCGCGAGCGGCAGCTTGGCGCACGTCTTCCATTAGACTGACCGCATCTTTGTTTACTTCGGCGAGCCGCTCTGCATCGTACCCCAAGGGCGCTGCCCGGTCGGCGTTCGCCATCCATGTGGGCGCATCAAGGATGCATCCGACATTCATTTCACGGGCCAGATCGACAAGAGCCTGCATTTGACCGGCCAGTATCACCCTGGTGCCAGGTTCTTCCAGCAATGGAAACGACGCGAAACCGGGAAGCTCAATTCCATGATTGAAAATCAGGTCGGTGCCAGTGCCGGCGTAAACCAGAAAGGGCTTGTTACCTTCGAGTGGGAGCTGTCGCGCCATTCTGATCCACGCCTATTGCCGTTACCTCTGCACAAGAAACCTACTTTGTCTCGGGCCTCCTGTGAACCTTAGGACTGCGACAGGGTGTATTCCGTCACTCTGATCCCCACGCCAGGCCAAACACCAGGTCATGTCTCGGTCGAAATCACCAGTGGCGACCGGCGCGCTCTGATTACAGGTGATGCAATCCATACAACCGCCCAGTGCTGGCATCCCGAGTGGCATTTTATGTTTGATTCCGATGCTGAGATGGCCGTGACATCCCGTCGGAAACTGTTGGAAAGCGCCTCGGAAACGGGATGTATTGTGCTGGGAAACCACTTCGCTTTGCCGTCTATTGGTCGGGTGAAGGCGGACAACGACGCGTTTCGCTGGGAGGACTAGCCCAGGTTGTATTTTGATGTGCGCGGGTCTGTTGTGGGATGGCGGCTGACGTGAAAGTTCGACGCGCCGCGCAGCTTACAGGCAATGATCGGCGAAACTAAATCTCGAACCCATTGGGCTATGTCACATTCCCTTGAATTCTTGTTTCACAAGCTTTCTCTCTTCACCATTTTGTGAAAGCCTGAAGCAGTTATGAGTGACAGAGTGTGCAATTTTCAGAAAACAGTGGTTCTTTCTGAACTCCAATCAGCTCTCTTGGACGGAATTTGTGATCACTGCGAGGTGACAAGTTCGGAACTGGCCAAGAGTGGAGAGGTGCTGGAAATATGTGGACAAGAGTACTGTTTCGATTATGAAACCGGTGTGTCCACGGAGACTGAAATTTTGTTGTGCCCCAGCTGTCACGAGGCAAACCATCTGGACGCGCAGCGACAGCATAACCCTTGCCACATCTCTGCAAGACGCAGCCGGGAAAACATGGGTTAGTCGATGGGTTCAGGAGGCGAAGCTTTGGAACGGTTTTTGCAAGAACCATCGCTGGTCCAATTTCGGTAGTCTGACAGACCAAGCTCGTCCCACATCCAGCCGAAATCATACTCAGCCACCGGAGAGCCGGTCTGGCGCGCGCTGCGGTTTTCGATTGTCTTCAGCCAGTCTATGACTTTCTTCCTGCCCGCCGTGCTGCGAACGGCCTGGCGCGGGGTCTTGCCATCCAGGGCAGGAATCGGCTGGTCAAGCGTATCGCGGTAATGCTGTTCGAGATATTCGTGGGCCATCTGACGGGCAAGGGCACGGGGGATGTCCTCTTCTTCTGCCACTCCGTTACTCGTGCTGTCATCCGCCATCATCTGTTCGGCGGTCTGGATTGATGTCAGCGGAGATTTCACCAGGTCGCCCAGGAGGTCCCGGACCAGGGCTTCGCCGCGTTCAGCGCGCGCTGTAGAGCTCACAGAAAGTGTGAGTGTCCGACCTTTCAGATCTAGGGACCCAAGCACGGAGGCCCCTGACATTGATTTGTCCAACACGAGGCCGGTGCCGTGCTTGGTGCCGGACGGGGTGTCGAGGTCAAGCCAGGTCCAATCCTTCTGGCCTGAGATCACGAGTTCTGCGGACTGTGTTAGCTTTTCAGATACCTGGCTTTGCGTCACTTTGCTGGCGAGGGGGAAGCGCATGTCGTGAAAGAGCAGGTTGTCGCCATCGCTGTTGCTGATTTGTGGTGGTTCCGGATCCAGTAGGTTCGGCAGATGTGCGAAGAGCCAGGCATTGGTGAAGAGGGGTGCGGAACGGTGTAGCTGATCCTGTGTCAGCCTCAGTTCAACGTCGGGGTTCAATTTCAACACGGAGCGGAGCCCGTCTTCAAAAAACGCGACGGTGTCGGGGTCGAATGGGAGCAGCGCCCCCGAGATCACGTTATAATCCCCCTGTGCGACAACCCGAGCTGCGATGCGATCCCATCGCTGCAGCATCTGCGTCGCGCTGTGTTCCCGGACGGTAACCGGCTCTGCGTCCGAAAGCATGTTGCGCAAGACCATGGATCTGCCGGGGTCTACCTCGCTCACCTCATAAAGGCTGACCGACGCGTCCCGCAATCCTTTGATATAGGCGCGGGTCTGCGCACTCTCCTTGGAACCGCTCCCTTTCAGATAAGCATCCGCAGCGTTTTCGGCGTCCGCTCCGAATGTCCTGCCCAGCAAATCTTCCAGGCCACCACCCCACAGGACCATCGGCCAATCCTCGCCCAGCAAGTCGCCCAGATCCTCGAACTCAAGATCGAAGGCCTCGAGCGCTGGCAGAAAATGCTCGTCCAACACATCAGCGAGCCGCTCATGCCAAATCTCGTCACGGGTGATAAACCCGATGAGCCCACCAAGATCGTTCCCCGTTGTCATCTTCAGCTTCTCCCTGTTTGCCGGACAGGGGCGATTTAGCGCAGATTGCAACCGCCAGCCAGCCCACACGCGTATGCAGACCTGCGTTACATGGAGGGACTTGTCATGGCGAATGCTATGTCTTTGGCTCCCGCCCAAAAAGCTCTGTGAAAAGCTTTTCGGAGCGGCGCAGGCCTTCATCGGTCAGTACCACCGATTTTGCCTTTCCAACCGGGTCCAGGATCAATCCGTTACGGTGCAGGCGATCAAGCGCTCCCCAGTCAAAGCCTTAGGGCCGTCCTGAACCCAGCGAATTCGGGGATGTTGCGAGCCGCTTCGACGACGGGTGTGAGCCCAACTAGTGGATTCGTCAGGGCGTTTCCGCCGGTATTCTATGATTGCTAAAAGATGGTGGTGCTGATCGCTGTCGTATTAGATTTTCCGCAAATATGCCCAAGAGACGTATCCCTTAAGCTTGCGCGCGCGCTCCAAAGAGACGCGGCACCAACGGGTGCCACCGGTCTGCTCACAGCCGTGAACTCGTAGTGCGGTTCCATTTGGAAGACCAACGATCACATTGAACCCTGTTCCAGGCCCACTGCGCATTTTTAGCATGTCACCGTCTTCGACGCCAAAAACCTCATATGTTCCGAGTGACGCGGCCGCCGCCGGTTTAACGTCCATGACGACCCCCAGGAACAAAGCCATTAGGGGTAAAAAGATTGCATTGCGCATCGCGATGTCCTGCTTATTGCCTCAACGACAATCGTAGCAACTCGGGTCACCAAGAGGAACAACTCCAAGACAGAAATGTAGGTGATACCAAAGCTTCAAACGCTACATTTCTTCCAAATGGTGGGGAACCCTGGCCCAGTTGGGGGCATCTTTCACAAAAACCTTGCTCGTTGGCTTGAAGTTGTTTGGCTCATCCAATGTCCCAGCCGCAATGCTCGTCAATCCGAAGGCTGTCACGCCCCACAGGCCTGATCCGCAGGTGCCACAAAAATGCTTGATGACAGGTCGACCTTCCTTTGAGGTCTTCTCAAAGGTCCGTGGTTTGCCTTTCAGCAGCTGCAGGTCTTCCGACTTTATCATGTACCCGGCATAACCGTCCGTTCCGGTCATCGATAGGCAATCACTGCAAAAACACATGAGTTGCATTACTGCGCTGCCAGTGACCTGGTATCGAACCTCACCGCAAAAACATCCGCCTTCCAAGATTTCAGCCACGTTGCCTTCATCCTTCTATTTCGTTTTGCAAGATATGAGAAAACCGTACCTACTCTGGCCAGTGGTCACAACGGTTCCAGCAGCGGAATGTGGAATGGTGCCAATATGAGCTCCTGTACCTGGATGGGTACGAGGCAAGCATCAGACAGATTGAGTTGTCGAATGTTTTCATCACGGTTCTGAATCCTTGCCAATTGACTGTTCCAGCAAAGTCATTGGACAGACGAGCTTTATTGATCGACAATCGCGTCATGGAGCTGACAGACACCACACCTGTGCACCTGATCCATGTGGACCCTGAGATCAACATGGCGCGGTTCTATGGCATCGAGTTGCAGCCGACGTTGTTTGGGGAGGTTTCAGTGCTTCGTACCTGGGGGCGTATTGGCACGAACGGGCAAGCCATGATGGTGACGTATGATGACGAAGCCCTGGCTAGTGAAGCGCTCCACAATCTCGAAAAGCAAAAGCTCCGTCGAGGGTATGTTCCGGTCGGTGAGTGACTTCGGGCTGCAGTCTGTTTCTGTGGCAAATCCCGAGCCTTTCGGCTCGTGAGCAGGCTCTAGGTTTCAGCCGACGTATCGGCTTCCACCCAGAACACCCCAGAATGATCTCCCTGTCCCAGTAGCCCCTGACCCGTCTCTTGCGAGCCGGGGCAGGGGCTTTGGGTCATGGTCGGTCCATGCCGTGGTGATCTGCCCATTCGGGTGACGGTCCCTTTTGCGCTCACGCAGGATCAGAGATCCTTTGTCCTTTCCTTGTGGGTCAGGCGGGATTTGGACAAGCCAAACGCTACCTTCCGTAAGGGGGAAGGCGCGGCCTCCCCCCTCGGACAAGACAAATAGACAATACCGTGTCCTCGCGCGCCTGCGCTGCGGGCCGCACCACTCTTGTCGATTGGTCCTGTCTCGCCCCTCTCCGCGTTCGCCACGGGGCAGGTTTTAGAGACGACGCCCTTTCAGGGCTCGGCTCAAAACCAGCACCAAAGGGGATCAACCCCAGAGGTCGCACCACAAAAGGAGAGACGGTTTTGGACATTGAAAAGACAAAAGACATCGACACTGACACCAGCCTGCAGGCGGCAGAGATTGCGACCCAGAATGACCTATTTCGGAAAGCGCTGATCGATCCGACTGCGGCAATCGAGATGCATTCTAAGGGAATTCAGGGTCAGGTATTTGTCACGCCCGGCGTGTCAGGTGAAGGGATGGAGTTCCAGACTGCAGCTTTGGCAGCGGTGGCGTCGGATGACCAGTTTGACGAGGGCAATGACCCCTATGGCGATCACACCTTTGGGGCGGTGACAGTCCGTGACCAGAAGCTGTTCTGGAAGATCGATCTTTACGACACGGACTACACGTATGGGTCCGACCGGCCGTTTGACACGTCAGTGACGCGCCGCGTTCTGACCATCATGTGCCCCAGCGAATACTGATCTCAATCCCAAACCGGAAAGGAGGTGAACACCATGAGCAATGAAATCTTGCAGCAACGTATCGCAGAAGCGTGGGCGCTAATCAGGAAGGGCGACAATTTCCACATCGCGCGCCGCTTCCTGATCCAACACGCAGCCATCTAAACGGCTCCGCTCTACCCCGGAAGGGGTAGGGCACCCTTAACACGATCTCAAACACTCAAACAAGGATTTGCCCCATGAGCAAAGTCGAAACATTCACCGCACCGGAAACCATCGAAACCGTATCCCTGTCCGATCTCTACCTGTCTGACATCAACCCACGACAGGAGGTTGGTGAGGAAGGTATTGCACTTCTGGCCGACAGTTTGGTTATGTGTGGCTTGATCCAGAACCTCAGCGGGTTGCGCGATACCGATGGCAAAGTCGCAATCGTTGCCGGTGGTCGCCGCCTACGGGCTCTGAACATCGCCGTGACTGAGCGCGCTGATCTGGCACAGGTTCCCGTTAAGGTCACGGACAATCCCTTCGTGGCTGAGCAATGGGCCAATGCGGAGAACACCGCCCGTGAAGAACTGGACCCTGTGGACGAGGTCCGTGCTTATGGCAAAATGGCCGAGAAATCTCTGTCTATTGCCAAGATCAGCAATGCGTTTGGCGTGACCGAATCCCATGTGCGCCGCCGCCTCGCGCTTGCCAGTCTGCCCGCCGCCGTTCTGGATGCGCTCAAAGCCGGTGAGATCAGCATGGGGCTGGCCAAGGCCATGACCGTCAGCACCGAAGAAGAGAAAATTCTGGAGGTTCTGGAACGGGCCAAAGAATGTCGGTGGTTCAGTGAGCATGATGTCAAACAGGCACTGACGTCGGAGGCTGTTAGCAGCACTAGCCGCAAGGCCGTATTTGTCGGGCAGAAGGCTTATGTTGAGGCGGGCGGCACCGTCACCGCTGATCTGTTTGCCGATGAAACCCTATTCAATGAAGGCGCGTTACTGGATCGTCTGTTTGCCGAGAAACTGGCGGTAGAAGCGGAAAAACTGCGCGACGCGGAAGGCTGGGACTGGGTGGACACCCATGAGGAAAGCTACATTCCCTATGGGTTCTCGGGTACGAAAGACATGCACCGTTTGGACATGGTGAGCCGGGACTTCACCGAAGGACAGGCCGAACGGTATGACGAACTTGCCGAACTCTATGAGGGTGAGGCTCTGGACGCGGATGGTGAAAAGGAGCTGGCCGCGCTTGAGGACTATACGGCGCCGTTCTATTCTGACGCGCAGCGCAAGCTGTCCGGCGTGTTTGTCTATGTCACCAACAATGGCGAGATCAAAACATCCCCGGCCTATGTCGCGGCGGAACATGTTCAGGCTGCCATTGAGGCTGGTGTTCTGGCCCCGGTCAAAGAACCGGAGATCAAGGAAGAACCAAAACCAGTTTATTCGCAGAAGTTCATCGACGACATGGTGGCGATCCGGCTGGCAGCGGTTCAAACGGCCCTGCTGGACAAGCCTGATTATGTGTTGAGCCTGTTTGCTTTCTTTGCCACCCCGGCCTCCGGTCTGAGCAGCAATCTGTTTGGGTTTGGCTATGGTGGTGCCGAGCGGAACACACCCGAGATCGATGACCAGTTCATCCTCGACCCGCGTCTTGGCGGAGAACGGGATGAAGCGGCACAGGCAGCCTATGACCAGTTCCACGAGATTGCCGCACAAGGCAGCGTGGAAGCGTTCAAAGCGTTTCGCGATCTGGGCAAGAAGACCCGCAATGGTGAGATCACGGGTTTTCTGGCCCGGCGGTTTCTGACCCAACGCCCGGAGTTCATGGCGGAGATCGAGGCTGAGATCGAGGCTGACATGCGCGCGATCTGGACCCCTTCGGCTGAAAACTGCTTCAAGCGTCTGAAAGGCTGGCAGCTGGATGATCTCTACAAAGACCTGCTGGACCTGCACATCGACGCCGACATGTTCAAAGCCTTCGCGAAATCCAAAAAGGGTGCCAAGAACGAGGCGCTGCACAAGCTCTTCAATGATCCAGAGCATCAAAAGGCACTGGGCGTGACCGAGGCACAGAAAGCCCGGATCGATGCATGGGTGCCGGATTGCTTCTGAAACTGGCAGGGCAGGGCGCAACGCGCCCTGCTTTTCAGCAATGATTTTTGATTTTAGTTCAATGGTATAGGTTGTTTTGACTTGAAAGGTTGTAGCCTGTAGGCTACATATAGGTATGATAGAAATTCGTAAGACGGACCTGTTCGACAAGTGGCTCAAGGGCCTGAAGGACCAAAGGGCGAGAGCCAGGATCTTGGTTCGCATCACGCGGTTGAGCCTGGGCAATCCCGGTGATGTGAAACCGGTTGGTGAAGGTGTGAGTGAACTGCGTATCTCCGAAGGGAAGGGGTATCGCGTTTACTATGTGTCGCGCGGTGACGTTTTGATCGTTTTGCTGTGCGGGGGAGACAAGTCATCCCAGCAAGCCGACATCAAAACCGCCAAGGCGATGGCAAGAGAGTTGGAGTGAAAAACATGGGTGTCAAAACAACGAAGTTTGAAGCGGCTGACTATCTGGACAGCCCGGAAGCCATTCAAGCCTATCTTGAAGCGGCTTTTGAAACCAGCGACACGGCGCTGATCGCGTCGGCACTTGGCGATGTTGCCAAGGCCAAAGGTATGTCGAGTGTGGCCGACAAATCTGGTCTGTCTCGGGAAAGCCTCTACCGCGCACTTAGCGAAAATGGCAATCCCGAGTTTGGCACGGTGCTGAAAGTGCTGAGCGCTGTGGGTGTGACGCTCACCCCGAAAATGCACGTGAATTAACCCACTTTAAAGGCTATCCACCATGTCCACCGATGCAGCTCCGTCTACGGTTGAAAAAGCCGCCCGCCGCGTCTGGAAATCCGCGCAGATGTTCGTCGGGTTTCATACAGACCAGAAGGGCAAGCCGCGCACACAGCCGAAGCTCTGGCCGCCAAAAAACGGGAGCGCGTCGATCCATGGTGATCCCAGCGCGCAGGAGGCCATCGTGGTCGTCAAAGCCGCTGATCCGGACGAGGTACAGGACGTGCAGATCAAGCTGCACCCAAACCGCATTGTTGTGCGCCGCGATGCAGATGCCTGGTGGCAGGGTGTCGCTGTAGATGAGCATACCGTGACGGTCCGAATGGCCGACAACACGATCATCGAAATCCGCCATGACGGATCGGTGAAGCGGCGCTCGGCAGAGGACGAAACCCATGTTGAAGCAGATGGCAGCATCTTCAAGTTCACGGAATTTGCCGAGGCGCATATGACGGGTGACGGGGTGGAAATGACCCGCCGCACAGAGGATCGCATTGCCACGATCACAGCTGACGGTGTTGTCGATCGCGCGCGCAAGCGTTAGCCTGTAAAGAATACCTCCAGATTTTCCTTTGGTTAAACTCGTGGCCCGCTTCGGTGGGCCTTTTTCTTGGCGTACTCATCACTGTATCTGCCCGTGCGCCGGTCTCGCCCCGCGACAGCGCTTGAGAGAGTTCTTGCGGATTACCGGGGCGTCCTACCGAACCCGCCAATCCAAATTGAGTCCGGCTGTTTACCTGATCCGCACAAGCACGGACCAGGGCCGGACCGTCCGGTCTTTGGCCTCCGCCAGTTGGATAGGGCGGTTTGCACCGTCCGTCATTCTTCATCCTTTGCGACGACGGTCATACCGACCCAGAAGGGCAACCCCCAACTTAGAACTGAGCGCCGCGCCTGTGTCGGATCGAGGTGATGTTGCCGCCATCAAAGACATCGTTTTGTTCAGATGTTCCGCGCGCAGCGATCCCAGAAAGCCTTGCCTTTCACCAGGTCTGACAGTTTCAAGTACGTTGCCGGAGAAGATCCTCGGCTGCGGTGTTTCTGAAGGGATGAACATAAGCGGGCAGTCGGGGAAGACGCGCGGCGCCCGGGCCGGGCGCCGCGCTTCAACAAGGAATGTCCCCTGCGCCTGCGGCGCATTCCGCGCGGATCAAATTCCCTGCTGACATCCCCTTGATGCCCGCTTTTCCCTTGTTCATCGAAACACGCCATAGCGAGGATCAAACAATGGCAACTCAAACTCTGAAACTGAGCGTCAAGACCGGTGAAAAAGAAGGCAAGACATTCTGGGATCGATGCGGGGTGCTCTTCGTCAATACCGATGAGACCGGCACCATCACCTCGATCCAGGTCAAGCACAGCATGTTCCCTGGCGTTGAGATGGTGGCCTTCCCGAAGCGCACCGATGACGATCCCGTCACCGAATGACGGGAGGGCAGGGCGGCGCAAGCCGCCCTTTCTTCTGCTCCGGCCGCAGGCCGGACCACATATGCGCCACAGGTGGCGCGCGGTCCTAAGACCGGGCAGGGGTGCCGACCTGCCCCAATGCGGCAGCAGACAACCCTGCCACACCCGCCGCGAAAGCGGCGGGACATTGAGCGCGCTGAGGCGCGCGGAAAATGCCATACTGACCTTGAACGTGCCGGTATGTGACGGGCGCTGTTCGGGCAGCTCCCGCTTTGCGTGATTGCCCTGCGCCGGTCCACCGGCACCCACGCCTGCTGGCTGGAAAAGGGGCAGGACCCTTTTCCCGGCGTGGAGATTGCCTCCAAGAGCAAAACTGTTCCGGGGGCAATTTGAGAAAATACGGATTTCTAAAATCACCCCCGGTTTCCTCTTGGAGAGTATGACAGGATAAGGTAGTTGTGTTACAAGTCATAAAAACAACCAGAGGTATACATTGAGCAAGCCCGGCGACACCACTGTCTTTTCCGTTCGATTGCCGTCAGATGCGTTGGTGCGTTTGGAGGAGGCCGTGCAGTCGCTTGGGGCCAAGAGCCGCAACCAGATCATCCAACGACTGATCTATCGTCTGATCGGGTATCTCGATCCTGACCCGGCCGTTGTCGATCTCTGGCAGACGCACTTGCGGCAGGTTCAGGGTGGATACACCAACCTCAATCAGCTCGCAAAATCGGCCAAACGCGGTTCGGTGATCTGGACCGATGACGACCGGCGCGATGTCGAAAACCTCCATCGTGCGATCATCCAGCACCGGCAAGACCTGAAGGCGCTGATCACCGCGGCCCGCCGAAACCGAGAGCCAGACTCCGCCATTCGCCGAATCTTGCGCGACGATGAGAGGACATCTGAAGCATGAACGTCGCGGCTCACAATTTGACGGCAGGGGACTTTCTGGAGCTAGCCTTCCGGGAAGCGCAGAAGGGTATCGATCGGTCCAAGCAGATCAGCCAGCAGCTGCAAACCGCCAAGCGCATGAAGTTCATGATCTCGCGGGCCTCATCCATCAAGGCGCGGCTTGGTGCTGTGGTTGGAAAGCCCGAGGCGGTTGTGAAACACGTCCGCAAAGGTGGGGTGAAAAAAGCGCATGAGCTGCGCCGCCAGATCAATTACCTGACCGTCAGGGCAGAGGGCGTGTTGGACATCCGCGACAATGGTGTGACCCCGCTCGATGCCGATCAGGTGAGTGATCTGATCGAGACCTGGGCCGAGGATTTCAACGGGAAAACCAACTATGGTTATACCCGTCACATGATCGTTTCTTTTCCCGAAGGCACCTATCCGGATGCCGCGCATGAGGCCGGTTTGGACTTCGCGGATCGCCTGTTTGGGAGCGGTGATTTTGGCGATACCTGGGACTATCTGACCGTGTTCCACAACGACACTGACAACCCCCATGTCCACATCGTTGTGAATAACCGAGGCGTGGAACATGGGCAGTGGTTGGCTATGGGTATGAGCAGCGACATGAACATCGACGTTCAGCGCTCTATCCAGGTTGAGGTTGCCGAAGGATACGGAATTGAGCTGACCGCAACGACCCGCCTTGAGCGCGGTTTGCGGCAGGAAGTTGAGACCGACACGTGGAAGGTTCAGGCCGGACTGTCTGTTGTTGAAAGCACTCCGGAGGTTGAAGTTACGGCCCGCGACATGGCCGGTGATGTGATGACACTCTCCATCGCAAGAATGTCGGATCTGTTTGATGAGCGCGCCAACGCTGTCAAAGACCGGATCGAAGAGTTTGCCATCCAACTCGTTGAAAGTGAGGAACCTATGGTATCGAGAATGGAACATCTGCTGGATCAAGCCCATCATTTTGATGATTACGGCGAGCCAGGAGACCCGTCTTATGTGTCGCCCGAAGTCATGAGCAACTTGCGGCGACACATCGAATTAGGCGGTTCTGAGGAAACAATCGCACCCGAGCTGAAGGCTCAGGTTGTTGCCCATATCAGCGACGTTCGGGACAACGAACAGAGCCATCCGTATCTGTCTGCCCTTGCTGATATTGTCGATGACAAGGCGTTCCAGTCGTCCGCTGATTATGCCCCGGCAGCACGCCGGTACGAGGTCTATATACAGGACACCTTGGGCAAGGGGGCCTATGAGGACTTCCAGACTCAGACCAAAGAATTGCTGCAATCCATCGACAAGATGGAAGGGCTGGCCCGTGAGGTTGACGACCCTCATCTGCGTGTCGCTATGGATATTCAAATTGGCGAGTTGAAGGGCGACGTTGCGGACCTGCGCACCAACGATCCGGACCTTCAAGCCTTCATCATCGAGGACCGCCGCTATTCAACGATGATGGGAATGGGCACTGCCGAAATGGATGTCTTGGATTATTCAGAGGCCGGCAAGTGGGCAGCGATCCGCAAAGAAGTCACCGACACGGCCAGCAGCTACGGCCTCGATGGCGAGGCGTTCGTTGCCCGCTTTGGCGATCATCAGAACGTCACCCTGGGTACAACAATGGGATGGCGCAGCGACGACATTTCGACCGCCGCGGCCCACTTCCAGGCGCAAGGATTACCCGACAGCCACGACCGCGCTGAGGCCGTTGTTGACGAGCTGCACCAGCTTGCGTCTTCCAGGATCATCGCAATCTCAGAAGAACTTTCAGACGTTCACGCCCACGCAACGCACCCGCTCTTGCAGGGGCGCGGTGACGATGACGGGCACAGCTTGTAAGGACTTTAACCGGTCTGCCTGATGCGCGCGCCAACGCCCCAGGCAGACCCATCACAGAGTTTTCCATCAACTCGCAAAGGAAAAACTATGGTTTCGCGTACAGACTATCTTTTGAACGAAGTCGAACACTTCGCACCCTATTCCAGATTTGATCAATCCGCCCCGCGTGAAGATCGCGTTTCAGAGCAGATCGACATCATCAGGAAAGAACAGCAGGCGATGGGCTTTGATCGTGCAGCCATCGCCTCAAACAGCTTCGACATCGAGGACCAGGCCAACCGCCGTGTTGACGAACATACTGCGCAACAAGATCTGGTCGAAGAATTCAAAATCGAATTTGAAGCTGCGGAGCGGTCAGGGGAGCCGGTTGATCTGAACGATATGCAGGCTTTGGTTTCTCAGCACATGAGTGATGCTCAGGAATACGATCTGTATCACCCTTACTATTCGTCCCTTGCGGATCTGAGTGGTGACAAGGATTTTCAGGAGTCCGACGACTACCAGTCGCCCGGTGATCGCTATGTTCAGTATATGCAATCCGCTTTGGGGGAGGCCATCTTTGAGAACTACGAGCAGCAGACCAAGGACATCGTGAACTCCATCGAGAACATGGAGGCTCTTGCACGAGAGGTCGAAGATCCACACTTGCGTGCCGCAATGGACGTTCAGATCGGGGAGTTGAAAGGCGATGTTGCCGAACTGCGCCCATATGACACCGACCTGCAGGCATACACTTTGGCTGATGACAGCTACACCACATCCATGAATGCGGCCGAGTTGGACAACCTGGACCCCACGGAAGCCGAAAAATGGCTGGCTGTGCGTGATGACATTGTGGCGACCGCGCACAGCTTCGGTCTCGACGGAAGCAAGTTCCTGGCCCGCTACAACGATCATGACAGCGTTTCAATCGGCACAACGGCGACTTGGAAAGACGCGGACATTTCCACCGCTGCCGCCCATTTCAACAGCCAAGGCGTTCCGGACAGCTACGAGCGCGCGGAGGCCGTTGTTGGTGAGCTGCACCAAGTTTCATCCAGCAAGATTGCCGCCGTGGTGCAAGAGATTGCCCATACCCGCGAACAGGCTACCCACGTCCATGAGTATGATGGACACAGTCTTTAACCACGGAGGACATGATAGATGATTGTTCGCGCCGGTGAATGTGTTGCCGGGAACAGCGAGACCACCGGGTTGGAGTAATGTGGGGTCTGTTCCGATTGGGACGGACTCTTGTCCTTGGACATTCCGGGCATTCGCTGCACCACGTTTGAATAGGCAAGAAGCGGACAAAACAGTCTTTCGCTGGGACTAAAGCAATGTCCGCTCATAGTTTAGTGATCGTGGTGACAGAGTTTATGATCGGCAAGAGACGCGAGCACATAGCAGTTCTCTGACACTCCTTCGTCATCACAGCCCTTCGAAATCCGAACCAGCTCTTTTTCAAGAGCCCGTAGTCGTTTGATCTTTGCTCTTACTTCGGAAAGTTGTGAGACGGCGATGTCCGTTGCGGCTTGGCATGAACGATCCGGGTGGCCTTGAAGCACAATCAATTCGGAGATCGCTTCAATTGAGAAACCAAGATCGCGTGCATGCTTGATGAAACTGAGACGCTCTAGCCCTGCCACATCGTAGCGCCGTTGGTTGCCTTCGGTGCGTTCTGGTGCGGCAAGCAGGCCCATTTCCTCATAGTAGCGGATAGTCGGAACTTTGACCTTCGTGCGCTTGGAAAGCTCCCCGATAGAAAACATGAAAATACCTCTTGAACCTCTAGTAACTAGAGACACTACACTATGGTCACGACAGATACAAAAAGGGCTTCCCAATGTCAGCATGTTGCGGACACAACGCCAAATTCGACGGCGTATCAGACGACTACAAAAGGAGGCTGTGGATTGTCATTGCTCTGAACGCGGTGATGTTCGTCGTCGAGATGACTGCCGGTCACTATGCAAAGTCTCAGGCACTTCAGGCCGACGCTCTAGACTTCCTTGGGGATGCTTTGACCTACGGTATCTCGCTGGCAGTGATCGGGGCTTCAATCCGTGCACGCACCAATGCCGCTCTGGCGAAAGGGGTGAGCTTGCTGCTGATGGGTCTTTGGGTGTTTGGATCGACCGTGTACCGGGTGTTCTATGTCGGAGTGCCGGAGGCCGAGATCATGGGCATCGTTGGCTTTTTCGCTCTTATGACCAATCTCGCAAGTGTTCTCTTGCTCGTCCGTTACAAGGACGGCGATGCAAATGTGCGCTCTGTCTGGCTATGTTCGCGTAATGACGCCATTGGCAATGTGGCCGTTATGTTTGCAGCTTTAGGCGTCTGGGGCACAGCTAGCGGTTGGCCTGACCTGATTGTTGCGGCGGTCATGGCAACGTTGTTTCTTTCCTCTGCTTTCCAGATCGTGCGCCAAGCGCTCGCCGAGCGTCGGGAAGTTGGCGAACATGAGCATGTTTGACGTGGATTATGACCTTTGATCTCGAATGATACGAAATCGGCTCAATTTAGTTGGAAATACCAAGGACTCTCGCCATGAACCTGAAACGCCGCCAAGTACTGACTTACGCCGCTGGCTTTGCCAGCACAGTACCATTTGCCGCGTTTGCGCAAGACACGCCTTCCGTCCGTGTTCTCAAGGATCCGAACTGCGGCTGTTGCCAGGTTTGGATCGACATCCTGCGGCAGGAAGGCTTTCGCATTACCGAGGAGCGCAGCTTTGGAACACAGCTTGTCCGCCACAAATTGGACAACGGCATTCCCGAAGAAATGATGTCCTGCCACACAGGCGAGATCGATGGCTATATGATCGAGGGGCATGTGCCGGTTGCAGACATTCGTCGTCTGCTGGAGGAGCAACCCAGTGCTGTTGGACTTGCTGTTCCTGGCATGCCCTACGGTTCCCCTGGGATGGGGCCGGAAGATCGTCGTGAGGCCTACGACGTGTTTTTGATCCTCAAGGACGGTAGCACCGAGGTGTTCAAGAGTTACGAAGCGGCCTGAGGCGACGTTCATCGAGCGGAAACAGTAAGGAGGAGAAGATGACGAAGCTTGGATTACGCACTCTTACCTTAAGCGTTCTGTCTATCACCATTGCTACAGTGGGTTGCGCACAACAACAACGAGGAGATTGGTGGGGTCACGGGCCAATGGGATCTAACCACATGAGGTCTGAGCACATGCGTGGTTGGGGGCACGGCAATATGGGGCCTGGCCAGCAGCAGCGCATGCAACGACATTGGACGTATATGAACGAGGACGTGCCCGCAGCCTACCGCGGGGCTCGGAGCACCATTCGTGCAACGCCCGAGAATGTTTCGGAGGGCAAGACGCTATATACGGAAAACTGCGCAAGCTGTCATGGAGCTGAGGGTTTGGGCGATGGTGAAGCCGGACGTTCGCTCGCGCCCTCTCCCGCTCTCCTACGATGGTTCGTTCAGATGCCGATGTCGGGGGACGAGTACCTTCTTTGGGCAATTTCCGAGGGCGGCGAACGCTTCGGAACAGACATGCCAGCCTTCAAGGAAGCGCTGAGCGAAGAAGACCTTTGGAAGATCATCGTTTATATGCGTGCGGGGTTCCCTTGATCTGTCGTCAATCTGTTGGTTTTTGATGAGTGTTTTTGCTGTCGATACTATGACGACAATTCTCAGCAGGCATAAAGCTGACAATGCGCCATTCTAGTAAGCTTCACGGAAGCGGACATATATGTAAGTCGCAGCACGAGCAGGTTAGGGCTCTCTCCTGCCGTTCTCTGCATATTGAAGTAAGGTCCGGTTCGGCCGCGTCCTGTTACCCCCGTCAAGTGAAGGCGCTACTTTCAGCCCGTTTGGCTTTCATTTTCTCCATCGCCATATCTTTCGCTGACCGACTTTTCCGCTTTGCGACCGTGCGCTGCGCATCAAATGCCGCCTGAAGTTCCTGGTCTTTTTCAGAAACCTCTTTCACCGGGGCAGGGGCCGGTTTCGCATCAGCCACTGCCTTTGCCGTATCCTTGGCCTGCTCTTCAGCAAGATCCAGGTGTGTCCCTTTGATCTTTGGCGTGTCGCCACCAAGGAACTGCATGAAATAAGGATCTTCGAAATATCGAATCTTGTTCGCAATCACGGGCATCTTGCCTTCGCGGATCAGCACAACCTCGTTTTCCGGCAGACGACCAACGTGCTCTGGCCGGAGCAGCCGAATGCCTTCTTCACGCTCTGATATGCTGCCCATTTCCATCTTGCCGAGTGCTCGAGACTTCGACTTGCTTATGACCGTTTTGTCCCCGATGGACCTGGACACATGTTCGCGTACTTCGGAATCCTCTGAGGCGGCAAACATCTGGGTTCCAGCGTTTGCCAGCATCGCCCGCACACCCTCGTGCCCATAAATGTCCTGTAGGCGCGACAGTGTTTGCGAAATCACCACGAGCCTGCCCCCGAACGATCGCATGGTGTCATAGGCTTCAACAACGCGCTCAAGATGGCCGAGGCGTTGGAACTCATCGAGCAGCATCAAAACCTTGAACGGCTCATCTTCGCCCGGCTCAACAGTTTCGATGGTGTTCACCAGATCGAGGAAGAACAGGCGAATGAGCGTCCGGAACTCTTTGACCTTTTTCCCTGGCACGGAAAAGTAGATCGAGCTGGGGCGCCGACGCAGATCTTCAAAGTTGATGTCATTGCCCTGCGTGGCTCTTGCTACCGACGGGTTGCGCCAGAGCTGCAGGCCGGAGTTCAACATAACCGAAATCGTTGACCGCAGGATTTTGGATTCTTCGGCTGCAAGATTCAGAAACTCATCTGCAGCTCGCGCATATCCAACTTCTTCAGCCATTTTCTCATAGTCCTTTTGCTTGGTCGTTTTGACCAGGCGCAGGACTTCGGAAATGTATGGCCGCTTTCTTTTGATCGCCAGCATCGCCATTGCGCAGAACATGCCTTCAACACCACCCATAAAGCCCTGCGCGGACGAGCTGGGCGTGTCGAACATCTGAGTTGCAACCTGAATCACTTCTTCCCATCGCCGGTCCAGATTGTCGGCACGTGCTGCGCGGCGCAGAGGGTTGTAGCTGTGGCTTTTGTCGGGGTTCTCGGGGTCGAACATAAAAACCTCATCGCCCATTGCTGCCCGACGCGCGCCGGTTGTCTGGAAAATCTCGCCCTTGATGTCCAGGACGACGCAAGACCCATTGAAACGCAGGACATTCGGGATCACAAAGCCGCTGGTTTTGCCCGAACCAGACGGGGCAATGAACATCGCGTGCGGCTTTTGGACACCGGGGCCGGGCTTATAGTAGATCGCGTTTTTGTCCTTTGGCTCACCAAATTTGGCAAACACGATTTCACTATCCAATTTGTCTTTGAGCTTCAGAACCGACGCATAGCCTTCCTGGACGAGCTGAGGGGCCTTTGCAAAGGTCGCATCACCGTATTTCGTTGAGGGACCACGCAGCGCAGCCGCCACAAATGCAAAGGTCAAAACACCCACTGCGACCACCGCCACCAGACCCATGATCTGCTGCGTCTCTGCAGGCTGTGCCATGAACTTCTCTGGGATCGCCCAGATGTCCAGCCCGCGAAAGCCTCTGGTGTTGATGTATTCGAGAGCCAGCCCGACCACCAACACCGCGCAAGCCGAGGTAGCGATAAAGCCCATAGTACCGGCTATCGCGACCTTCTTGCCTTTGGGTAGATCCTGAAACTCAGCCATCGGTCAGCTCGCGTTTGAAGAAGCACACGATGCCAAACTCGGCAGGTACGACGCCGACCATTTCCCAACCGTCTTGCCCGAGCTTCGCAAACTTCTCGCCTGCATTTTCCTCTACCCGCATCAAGACATTACGATACTCAAATTTTTTCATTCTATTTCTCCTTCAGATAAGTTGATCAGCGGTCATCAGGGGTGGGAAGATCACTCCGTTGACCTTCCGTTCGTCACCGATTTTCTTCATGTGAACGATCATGTGAATGGTGGCCCGGATGTCATCGACCACTTCTGACTTTTGAACGGTCGGAGATCCGCGACGCACCATCTTGCTCATACGTCCAATGGCATCTACTGGTGAGT
Organism: Ruegeria sp. AD9; assembly: GCF_056542305.1. Classification (NCBI taxonomy): domain Bacteria; kingdom Pseudomonadati; phylum Pseudomonadota; class Alphaproteobacteria; order Rhodobacterales; family Roseobacteraceae; genus Ruegeria; species Ruegeria sp. AD9. The sequence goes on along the minus strand of NZ_JBQFZP010000015.1, from coordinate 59,593 downwards.
TGGCGTGCATGGTACAAACAGAACCATCGTGGCCGGTGTTCACCAGTTCCAGGAACATATTTGCGTCGTCGCCCCGAATTTCACCGCAGACGAGGCGGTCAGGCCGTAACCTCAGCGCCGATTCCAGCAGCTTTGTTGGTGATCGAGGGCCATCTTCTTCGGAACGGTCAGCAAGTAGATCGACAGAATTGGGTTGCTCGATGTCCAGCTCGGCCACTTCTTCAATCGTCACGATCCGTTCGCCAGGATCGACGCGCTTCAGCATTGCATTGAGAACAGTGGTTTTGCCAGACGAGGTGCCCCCGGCAATGATCACGTTCCATTTGCTTAGCATCGCAAGGTCGGCCAGCTCGTCAAAGTTCATTGTTCCGGCAGCGAGAGCAGCCCGAGCCTTTTCAAGCGCGCTGTGATCATTGTTTTCTGCCAACGCCGCCTCTTTGCTGGCGAAGCTGAACGCGCCCAGATCGACGGTTTTCACGCGGAGCAGGCGGATCGCCACGGACCCCACGCCGGTTGTTGCTGGCGGAATCACAACCTGCACCCGCGCTTTACCCTGCTGTGTCGGCACGTTGGCCGTCGCAATCGGCTTCTTTTCTCCGAATGTCACATCGCTGAATCCGGCCACGCAGCGCCCGATGTTTTCCACATCATCTCTGTTCAGAGTAATGTCTGTCCTGGTCATGTGTGTTGTGCCCATTTCTTCGACCCAGACCGATCCGTCAGGATTCACAGAAATTTCGCTCAGGCTTTCATCGTGCAACAGATGCTCGATCTTGCCTGTATAGTATTCCAGAAGGCTATTGCCGTTCCGCCCGCTCATGTTCTTGTCCTTGGTAGAGCACTTTTTTGAACACTGGAGGTTGCCTTCGCTGCATCTCGGCTTTGCCTCGAACACGAAGGCATCCACATAAGATTCATTGCTTCCAAAAAGTGCTGAATTTGCTTCAAAAAAGGCCGCTACCGCACTCGATCATGCTGGCAGCGGCCGGAAAGACTGCTGAGGCGGTCGGCTCATTGGCTCGCGCTCAGAAGCTATCGAACACAACGTCGCGCTGCAGGATGGCGTTGATGCGACTGCCCTGATCGACAAAGACTGTCGGAGTAATGCGCAGGTATTCATCAAGCGCCGCTGCCGTAGCGTTCTGCAGGTTAGACCCCACTTGCGTTGCCAGATCAGTGCGAACCGAGTTGTTGCTATCGTTGTCAGAGACCAGTGCCACCGGCGCAATGCCGATGATGGACAACAGCGCTGCAGTTCCGAACCGTTTCCCAAAGTGTGTGTTCACCCTGCCGGTCGCACCAGTCCGGCCTTGACCGTCCGTACCAGCCGATCCGACCTGAGTTGACAGGCCGTCAGGCGTGATGACACGGCTCCAAACGATCATGATGCGCGTTTGCGCCAATGTCGTGTCCGCTCGATACTCGCCAAAGAGCTTCGATCCGCGCGGCAGAAGCAAACGCGTGCCGTCCATCGAGTAGACGCCACGTGTAATCGTCGCCACGACACTGCCGGGCAACTCCGAGCTGACCGCGCCACCGAACACAGCCGACAAAACCGTGCCTTGCGTCAGGGTGCGCGACGGATCGTCAATGATCGAGGCCCCGACGATGGGGGGATATTCTTCGACCAGATTGTTTTGCCATGTCGTGTTTTGGTTTTCCTGATAGCCGCGTTGATCTTCAGGCAGGCGGGTGTCGTCTGGCTGGACTTGAACCGGCTGCGGCGCTGCAGGGAAGGGTTGGAAAATGACCGGCTGCGATCCACCATTGATCGGCTGGTAGTTTTGACCGGGTGCGTCCTGTGCCATCGCGCTTGAGGCCAACGTGACCAGGGCGAGGGTGAGTGCTGTTCTGTTCATCGTCAGCTCCATCAGTTTCTGCCGTATGGGTTTTCATCGAACACAATGCCGTCCGACTGGTTCTGCCGCTGGCGCATCTTCTTCAGTTCTTCGAGTCTGCGCCGCTCGTCATCGGTCAGACCTTGCGCCTGAAGGTGGCTTACGCTGGCAAGTGCCCGGGCCTCCGCATCTGCGATGGCCTGGGCAAGTTCCGTCTGGAACTTCTTCTCTCGCTCATCATATCTGACCTGAAGGCGTTCATTGGTCAGGTTCAGCGTTGCGATTTCACCGTCTTTTTCGGACAGCGAAACTTTGGCGTCCGTCAGCTCGTCTTGCAGATCGGAAATCCGACCGTTCTGTTGCTCGATAGTTTTCAAGGCTTGTTTCAGCCCTTCGGAATCGACCTGCGGCACTGTTGCCGGTGTTGCCACCTCAATTTCCTCGGGCAAAGCCTCTGGTTCCGGCTCATCGGCCTCTGGTCCCCGTGCGGTCAAAAGCCCGTATCGCTCGCCACCACCTTGTTGCAAAGCGTCAACGCGGACACCCGTGTTCGTGCTTTTGTTTTCATGGCCCATGACAAACCATACAAAGCCCAGGAACACCGCTCCTGCGATCGCAACGGTTATCAGCTTCTTTGGGTCGAACTTCTTCCGGACACGTTGCGACGGCTGTTCAGCCGCCGCCCGTGCCGCAATTGTCTGATTGCGATCCATTACTTGCTGCCCCCCGGTTTAACTGTCTGTGAAGTAACGGGCCTGCCCGTTGCACTCGCCTGCTGAAACGCGTCGCCATCGTTTCGTACACAGATCGAAGTGTCTTCGATGCGCAGTGTCCAAAGGTCGGAAAGGCCCTGCACCTGGATAATGCCGCGCTCTTTGACTGTGGTGTTCACCATCAGCTCGCGGCCATCAGGCAGGACACGGAAAATCCCCGGCAACTCCGCATCCTGCGGGATTTGCATATAGGTGTGAACGCCATCATCCCACACGGCGGTGGGCGCAAAGTCCGCTTTGCCCGAGCGCGAATAGTTCTGGTTCACAAACCGGCCAGTTGGCTTCGGCTCGCTCCGAGCGACTGTGCCGCGACGCGTTGTGGTCCCGCCGCTGTTGTTTTTGTTGTAGAACGTGACCCGAAATGGAACACGTTTGCGTTCGGCGGCGCTCTCGGCCGGAACCAGATAGAAGTTGTATGTCCCGCGATTGGTCAGGACGGTCAGGTTTGAATCCGAGTTCAGGATTTCTGGCTTGAACGCAATAACGCGACCTTCCTGCAGGCGGGTGATCTGAAAACTCTCAGTGTCGCCCGCGCCAATGCTGCGGACGGTCTCGCCCTGCGGAAAGTGAACATAGGTAATCAGGCGTTCACCTACAGTGATGCGGTACACCTGGTTCTCGACGTAATGGAAATGCGTGATGCGATGATCCGCATTCTTTCCGTCTGGCGTCGGTGTGATTTCAGCGAGCAGAGGCGTAGAGAATGCCAAAACTGCTGCGGCGGTGGCGGTGAGTGTTTTGAAAGAACGCTGCATCAGACCTTCCCTATGGCGTCTACGCGGTAGTTGGTGACGACGAAGCCGAACGGATTTTCCAGAAGCTCATCCATCGACGTCACGATTTTTTCCTCAAACCCGTAGGTCACAGTGACCACGTAGCGGGCTGAGGCCGTTGCTTGGTTTGGCACGATCAGGGACTTGCGGATCTCGACCTGCACCGTCTCATCGTTGACCGGCGAGACGCCCAGAATTTCGGTCTGCACCTTTGTCTTGGGCGTATAGATTTCGTCAGGATGGTTGTCGTTCGAACCGTCCCACAGTTCGCGGTAGGACGTTTCGGCCAGCTCATCAGAACGACGCAGCACCGATTTCAGGCGCTCGTTGTTGTCCTGGACATCATAGGTTTCCCGGTCGCGCACATAATTTGCGACTTCACGGAAGGCCATCGCCTCAGAAGGTTCCAGTTCTTCGACTTTTTCAGTCAGCAGGACCGGCAGTTTCGTGTCCGGATCAATGGAGAATGGCACCGCGCGGATTTCCTTCAGGGGAAGGAGCATCGCCCAGCCAATCATAGAGGCCACGCCCATTGCCATGCCGACCATGCCGAATACCTGCCATTTGAAGGCATCGCGGCGTGCGCCCAGAAAGAGTTCTTTTTCGTGATCTGTCACGTGTGACATTTGCTCTGTACCTCGATTTATGAAGATTTATTGGCGCGAGCTTGTCGAATGCTCTGCCGGTAACGGTCAGCGGCGTAGCTCTGACGAGCTGCCCCATCCTGATTTCGGGCTCTGTGCGCTATGTCCCGACGCGCTTGCATTGCGCGAGACGCGCTGTCACGAACGCCAGTCCCGTCACGTGCTGCGGAAGCCATAGCAGCGGCAGTTTTCCCACCGGCTACTGCACCCCTTGCGCCGTCGCTTGCAGTGCCCAATGCACTTCTTGCGGCTGCTGCAGCACCAGTTGCCACGGCAAGACCCGAGGATGCCGAAACGATTGCACCCGACATCCCGCCCGCGAGCGACGGGATCTGCGTGAGCATCACGATTGAAACAATGCAGATCGCCAAAAACCGGCCACTGGCCTCCATATTGTTCACATCCTCAACAGCGGTCAGTTCGGAGCTGAAAAGGGCCTGAATAAGAGAAACGATGCCTGTCAGAACGACGATGACCATGATCAGGCCAACAGTCGTTTTCGCCCAGGCTGCGAAGATATTGGCTGTTGCCGAGCTGAGCAGCGTTGCGATGAAAACAGGCGCTAGACCCAGCAGGACCGCTAGACCGCCTTTTGCGATCAGCGCCATGCCGGTGCCAAAAGCAACGATGACAGCCCCAACAACCCAGAGAATAGCCCCGGTGATGCTCAGACCCCAGGTTGCGTTTTCAATAGCCTGCTGGCCCATCAAGAAACACTGAAGCGCAATGTCATCGAGTGCTTCCCAGACATTTGTTGTGCCGGTCAGTTCTCCGGCAATCGTGTCTGGGAGGCTCGAAATGCCCTGATAAATGGGTTGAAAGAAGCTCCAGCTAGAAGCCATACCAATGATGATCGTCGCCCGAATGATCCAGCCGACATAGCCACCAAACCCGATTTCTCGGATTTGAAGCACACCGTTGATCAGCATTGCCACGAAGATCAGCGCGGCTATTGCCCAGAGGGCGGATGCTAGATCCGCCGCCAGGCTGTTGTATGCTTGCTGCGAGAAGTTATTTAGCGCAGCCTCAATCGAGCTGACGAAATCTTGGATCACGGCCCACAAGCCTCCTCAATTGCAGGGCGCAGAGCTTCCAGACGGGTCCGTTGCTCTTTTTTCAGCGCGGCAAGATTGTCGGACGGTTGGGTCCAAAACTCGTCTTGGTCAGCTCCGACCTTTTGGGCGGCGTCCTCACGGCTTAAACCGCCCAGCGGACATTCGGTGCTGAAGGTCTCGCCAGATTTGCGCAGAATGCATTGCTCGATGGTGGCCTCGTGCGCAGCGATGACCTGTTCATTCAGGATCACCACCGACCAGTTGGTCACAAGAGGCTGCTTGTCTGCGGATTGGCCCGCTTCGGCCATGCGCGCTTGATCGTTTTTGACGAATTGACGACCGTACTCACGCGCACCCGAGTACCCAAGGCACTTACGATATTCACCGAACGGCATATCGACCTTGGGTGATGGGCGCAGCTTCACCTGTGCCGATGCAGCCCCCGACATAACGGCGGCGGCTGCAATGGTCAGGATGAGAGTTGAGCGGAGTTTCATTGTGAGGTTCCTCGTACATAGTTGCTGAGTGTCGAAAGATCGGCAGCGGTTGCAGCCAGATCCGTGCCCGACGCCAGAGCATTAGCCGAGGTTGCGCGTAAGATTTCAATTTCAACCTGAAGGAGTTTAAGGAGAACCGCCGTGTTGTAGTCGATTGCATCCTTCAGATCTTCTTGCTGACCGATTTCACCGCGCAGCTTTTCTGCATCTTCGGAGAGCTGACCGGCCATGTCATAGCCATTCTCACCCAAGGCCGATGCCATCAAGCCAGCGCCACCTCGCTCCGAGAGAATGCGCCGGGCTGGCACGTCTGACGTACTGAATTCTTTAAGGATTCCATTGTTCAGCCCCAGGCTGATTGATCGGCGTTCCATCGCGAGTCCGGCGACGCCTGGAAGATCGCCAATCGTATCTTCGGTCGCGTTCAAGGCGTATCCAAGCGTGTCAGCTGCCGTTGCCAGTTTCAGAAAGCTGCGGCTGTTGAACTGGTCCAGATCCGTCAGACCACTGATGGTTTTGAGGGAGTTTTCGAGCAGTGCCCTCTGCTGCTCGAGCTTCTCATATTGTTGCATCAGCTGTTCGTATTGGCGGACCATTTCCGCGACTTCGCGGGCCGAATTGGCTGCGTCCTGTGCAATGGCCGTGGCGTCGATGGTCGGAACACCTTGGGCTGCCGTCATAACTGGCAGGGCGGCCAGAACCGAAACAGCAATGGTTGTGCGGAATTTCTTTGAAATATCCATCAGACAAACTCCAAGTTTTCAGGGGAGGTCATGCGCTCAAAGTCACAGGCGCATTTGCTGCGATAGCCCGAATAGGTGCTGGTGCAGGCCGAGACAGCGGCCAGAACTACAAGGGTGATGACAAGGCGGGCTTTCATGTGATTTCCTTCCAGAAGTTGGGGTTTTTTCGCCAGTCAGGATCAGGGAACGATTTTCCGTCTGATCCGCTCAGAACACGAAGAAGCGGGCCGAGCGCGCCGACATCGACATCGAGCCAAACACTCTCATCACCTTTCTTCATGAGCATTACGCGGTCGCCAAAATGCGCCCTCAGCGCGCCCAGCTCTGAATCGTTCAAGCCGATTGCCCGGTAGTCTGCTTCATTGCCGGATCGAGAGGGGAACAAGAGTTGCGTGCTGGTGTTTTCCAGGATCGACTTACTTGCCGCTGACGACAGGAGGTGATCGGGGATCTGCGTCATCATCATCATCATGACGTTCAGCTTCCGATACGTGGTGTAGGCATTTATGAGGATGCCAGCGCCATAAGGGTTGCCAGCAATTACCCATGCTTCATCAATCACAAAGACAGTGGGTATCTTGGTGGCGCAGCGGCGTTCAATCTGGCGCATGACGTAGCTGATCCATGCCAGCCGCACCAATTCGTCATCCAGAACCTCAGAAATATCGAACACAAGATGACGGTCGCCAGCAGCAAACGGATCTGAGCCACCCTCGCCAAACATCCAGGACAAGCGGCCTTCGCCCGCCCATTCACTTGCACGCTTGTACAGGTTCTTGTCATCGTCAAAGGCTCTGAACCGTTCCACCAGTGAATCGAAGTTCTGAAGCGCAGGCGGCAAAGTGGCATTGGCTTGGCAAGCCCTTGTGATTTCATCCTTCTGATCGGTGGTCAGTGGTTCGTCATAGCTCAATAGGGCAATGACCCAATTGGCGAGCCAGCTTTGCCCAGCCTCATCCGTCTCGGTTTGAAATGGGTTCATGCCTGTTGGTTCACCAACTCGGACGCGGGTGTACTGTGCGCCGAGCGCCCGCATTGGAGCCTCCATTGCCCGGTCTTTGTCAAAAGCGATGATCCGCGCGCCCTGTGCCACCGCCATTGTCGCCAGCAGCATCGCGATCACAGTTTTACCCGATCCGTTCGGCCCCAGAATGATTGTGTGGCCGGAGGGCAGGTTTTCAGCGTCTTTGCTGGTCTTGGGAAGGTGCAGCGAAACATCGTAGCTGTCCCCGTGTGTCGTCGGGAAAGTCGCCAATGGCCCCGGCCAAGGTAGCTTTTCCGCATCCAACCCTTTGGGGCGCATGTGGAACGCAACCATATCCGCAAAGTTCTGGTCCGTGATCAGTTCTTCACGGGCGCGGAACGCGAAATTGCCGGGGTGCTGTGCGAAGTACACGGCACGGGCCGACATCGCTTCGCGCTTCACCGTGCCACCCGAAATCTGGATTTCACCGATGATGTGTTTTTCGGCGGTTTTCAGATCTTCCTCGTTCCCAAACACGCAGATCGACAGGTGGTGCTTGCCGAGTGACATGGTGCCGGAGGCAATGCCGTCCGCCAGAATGGACAAATCCTCTTCAAGCGACTTTGCCTTGTCGCCTGCCGAGCGCATTTGTCCCGACTTGCGGCGTTCCATTTCCTGCGCCTGGGCGCGGCTGATCGGCAGGAAGGATTGCGAAATCACGACATCAACCGGCAGGTCTAGCCCGTCGAAAATGCCGGGGAACGAAGCCATCGGGTAATTCTTCAGGGAATAGACACGGATGGAGCGTTCCTGATCGTCGCCCGTGACCAGTTTGCCGCGCTTGCCCTGAAACAGCACATCCTCTTGCGGCATGTTGAAGGCGATGGGTTCTGCAATGTTCGTGTGAATGATCGGCTGATACCGACCGTTCAACAGCATTCCATAATAGCCGAGCCAACGCCCCTCGCTGAGCTTCAGCCGGCGCATACGGGCCTCGCCCAGCGTGCCCGCCAGTGTTGTGAACACACCGTCGAGCTGTTCCATCATTTCGCGGCGTTCCTCGTCTATCGTTCCAGACGACATGCCGAACATCTGTTTTGCCCGCTCATCCTGCCGCTTTTGCAGAATGGCGCTGATGATGATCTTGCGTTCTTTCAGCTCTGCATCGACGGACGCTGAGCGCATGGCCTGCGCCACTGCACCGGCAAAGCCGGTTGGATCTGTGATGACATGACCAGTCTCAGCTGGGACGGTCAGTCGATGAACATAAAAGGCCACCTCATTGGGTGTCGTGCGCAATACACGCTCAAACCGTTCGGCCAGGAACTCGAACTCGTTTTCGTCCAGCGTGTTTGCGTTGATTCCGGTGATTTCTGCAGCGGCGATGAGGCCACCGTTGCGTGTAGAAATGACCTCATCGTCCACGACATAGCCATACGGCAACATCTGAAAGAGGCTCATTTCATCCTTGCGCCAGCTCGGCTCGATCAACGAGCGGGCAAGGGTCCACAAATCCTGTGCAGCAGGCTTAGGCACTATAGTAATCTCCCCCATGATGCTGGCGGTTTTTGGTGCGCGGAGTTTTGGAAAGGGTTACGGACAGGACGCGGAAGAAAGCCGGTTCCCATTCGTAAAAGAGGCGAAGCCCGGTGTAGAAAACAAAACCCGCAATGATTGCTGGCGCTATCCCGAACATGAAGAACGAAAGCATGGTCATCCCGAGGATCACCAGCAGATAGATCACGGGTAAGCCGCCCCATTCTGCGGGGCGGCTCAGGCCGCGAAAGACCGTATTGCGGCGCGGCATCAATCAGCCTCCGATGAATGTATCAGCGAGGCCGATAACAGCGCCGACGACGATAGCGATTACCGGGCCTTTCAGCGAACCCCAGCCGAACACGTAGGCGAGACAGCCCCAGATGAAGCCGACAGCGGCAAGGCTGACGCCAACGACCTTCGAGTCGGCCAGCGTTTCGTTGATGAAATCGCCAATGGCATCTTGCAGCCAGCCAGCGGAGGCGGGCGCTGCTGTGATGATGAACGCAGTGATCGCGAAAAACGCCATCTGCTGGTAGAAGTGGGTTCTTTTCATGAGGAAGTGCTCACTTTGCTTAGGATGATCCGCACGTAATTGCGGGTTTCGGTGAAGGGGGGGACGCCGCCGTATTCGACGACGCGGTGAGGCCCGGCGTTGTAGGCGGCAAGCGCCAGCTTCCAGGTTCCGAACTCGCGGTACTGCGCCGCCAAATAGCGGGCACCACCGTCGAGATTTTCTGCAGGGTTCTTTGGGTTCACGCCCAGGTCTTTCGCCGTTCCGGGCATGAGCTGTGCGAAGCCATAGGCACCCTTGGGTGACAGAGCGTCAGCCCGATACCGGCTTTCCTGCCAGACCAGCGCCATGAACAACTCGGCCGGAATGTCATGGCGTTCCGCCGCTGCGTGGATTTCTTTGACGATCCGCTCCTGCGACCAGCCGCCCGAGGATCTGCGAGGCCGCGGTGCCTTGCCCGCAATCTCGATCTTTTCCTGTGGCTTGGCCTTCGGCGCTTCCGGTTTTTCGTCAAGCGTGTACTCACGCATCCGGATTGGCCGAACGACGCCATTGACGATTTCTGCCCGCGCACCGTTCAGAAACACGCTGCCATCCGGCTCGTATTCGATGACCTGGGCGCTTGCGCCGGTCGCCACAAATGCCGTGGAGACGAGCAGAAGGGGCCGCATTGCTGCGATCATTCGGATTTCTCCTTTGCTTGAGTTGGCGAGGAATTGGAGGGGTTCTGTTCGTCGCCGGTCGCGGCCACGTACTCATCAGTCCAGGACGGCGGAATGCTGACAGCATCCACCAACCAGCCTGCGAGACTTGCGTATTCTTCGCCACCAAGGGCCGAAGTCTTGCGAGCGATAGAGCGCGACAGAAACGAAGCTGCTACGCCGTGCTGCAGCAACAGCGAAATCAGAACGCACAGATCATGCAGATGGTATTCGAGGTCGCTGCCAGAGCGAAAACCGCCGCTATAGAACACTTCACGGGGTTTGATTGGCGACGCCGGATCATACCCGATGGTGACAAAGGCAGTGTGCCCTTGCGGAGTTTCAACGCGGCGTGTTTCAGCCAGCCGACGATCAGGAAGAACTTTGCGCGCAGGCTTGTTCATGACAAAGCTCCCTGCGCATCAAGTTCCGCTTGTCGGATTTGCATTGCGAAATCCACTTCAAGGCGCAGCTCAACGACCACTTCAAGCGGCATAACGATGTCCAGCCAGACACCCTCACGGATCAGGTGAACGTGATAGGTGGCGTTTGGGTAAACGAACCAAAGGGCTTCATGCCGGTTCAGAACGTCGCGCGCGGTGTCGGCGTCGATTGTGCCTGACAGGTCGCAACCGAATTTCAGGGTTGCGTATGAGTTGGCATAGTTTGCTCGGCTGCTGCTTTGGATGAGCGCAGCGGCCTTTTCCGGTGAAGCAAAGCGGAACAGCTCTTTCGGACCCAACGCCTTGTTAACGTCTGCGTGCAACTTCAAGGCTTTGTAGAGCCGATTTGCACGGACATACTCAAGATCATTGAGGACATGGAACATTTCGAGCGCGATTCCGAAAGCCGTGGCGCGGGCATCGCTTTCCAGCCAGTATTCGCGCATTCCGCGCTTGATGGTTGACCGTTCTCCGGCAAGGTGGCGGATTACGGTGAGAATGTCCTTACGGGCTTGCTCGAAGCTCTGGGCGGCAGGCACCCAGCGCCGATCAATCTTGCTTTCGATAGTGTCGAAGGCCACTGTGATCACCTTTCCGCCTTTCAAAAAATAGGTCAGTAGTTTTTACATAATTACTATTATGGGGTCGACTTCAGGTCATCTGAGCGGTGGGGAATCGGGTGCTGGGACACAGCACTGAACCTTCAGTGGCGCCGCAAAAGACCAATGTCTGGTTCGGATCTCTTAGTCAGATGTTTTGGCTGGAACGTTCGGATGTCCCGCGCGCCTCAATCGTCAGACAGCGCTAAGGGATCGGAGGTGCAGACGCGTTGTCTAGGTTTGCACCCATTGACTCTGTCGCGGTGCTGCCCAATCTAGGACCGGCATCTCGGACTACTGTTTTTACCATAGTACAGTTCTCTCTTGATGTTGGAGGAATGCCCGGATGGATTAAGGGCGTTTCTTGTCCTGTCGATTGTTGGCGCAATCGGCAGGACTGCTTATTGCTTAGTCGTTTCTCTCTGCTGTCATAAATCGTTGTTTTATCCTTTCTTTCAGCCGCACCAGGACTGGCGCTTGCCACCCGAGTACGGGCGCGCCAGACCTTCAGAAATCAGGATGGCCCCGACGTTCTGTCCAGACACGCGCCCAAGCGCCAAGAAGCGATCGTGGACGTCAAAGTGCAGCTCAATCTCAAGTTCAATTACGCCCGCGAAGTTGATGAGCTCCGTCAGCCGGTCCTTGGCTCGTAGACCCAAAGCTCTCTCAGCATCGCACTGAGCCCGGAATGTCTCAGGCGTATCAAACCCAATAAGCCGGTATCGGTCGTCACCATGGTCGATCGTGTCACCGTCAACGGCAATCACCTCGGATGCGCCGAGAGTCTTTGTTTTCCTAGCTGGTTCAATCCAAACTGCAGCAATGAACAAGGACGCGAGTGCAGCGCTGAGAAACAAGAGCCGTTTCATGCGCCCTGCCCCAGCATTTTGATGAGCCGGGTTCTCGAACGTGACCGATCAGGTTTTGGATTTCGCGTCCAGGGCCTGAGCTGCTTCGAGACCCTCTGGGGTAATCGACTCGATCGTATAGTCTGATTTGACGCAGAGAATGCGCCCATCACCAAATTCCTGATGATGCTTGAAGAGGCCCGGCCAAAGATCGAACTCTCTGGGCTCAGCGCCCGCTCGAGAGATCTTCGACTTGCACAAGGCCCCGACATAGTTCGGCGAGCTGTAAATGCAGTGGTACTTAGGTCGTCCAAGGGAAGCGAGTCCGATAAATTCGTAGCGGCATGTAAAGGGAACCTGATCCTCTTTCAGGCCCCGGACCATCTCGATGGTTACCACAGTGTATTGTCTCTTGTTGTCCGCCATGACGACCCCCTATGGGCCGTCTTCTACATCCAAAAGTTGTGGACTAAAACACAATCTACGTCAATATAAGAAAACCCGCCAATATACGATATTGGATTGTCAGAAATATATTGGCCGGATATTGCTTAGGCGATTCGCAAGCAGGAGAGACCATCTTGAAACACTCAAAATCCGGAAATCGAACTCGCGCGAAGGCCCTTGCAGTTGCACTCGCTGCACTGCCAGCCACGCAGGCTCGTGCCTATCCAATTGACTGTGCCATATTCCTTTGCCTCGCCGGGGGTTGGCCAAGTTCGGCTGATTGCGTCGCAGCCAAGGCGGAGTTCATTCGGCGCATCACACCCTACCCGGTCGAACCGCCGCTTCAACTCTGGCGCTGTCCGATGAATACGTCACACAGCCCCTCGGACTTGGGTCCTATGGAACGGTTGGAAGCCATCAAGCGCACCAGTGCTAGCCCAGTTCCAGAGCTTCCATCGGATGACACCGCTAAGCCAATACTGGTAGACGCAGCGATCTCGATAGGAAGGATCGATGCACATCACGGCCAATACGGTGACGGTTTCCAAGCCACCCCGATCAGCGTCGATCTTTCTTCTTCCGATTTCGACGTTGTGAGATCCATCAGGGTTTGGGATGTGCGCCACTACAGCTATCGCCGTCGTTCAAGGGAGGGAGATTGCGAGCGTTCGCTTGATCTTGTGGTTGGCACCTACGACGATAATACGAATTTTCGCTGGTCCGAGCGCGCTCCTGCCCCAATCCCTTACTGGCTGCCACTGGGCAATCGCTGTGAACCTCCCAGCTACTTCCGCGGCGTTGGCGTCGAGTGGACCGACACATTCGGGTTCAGCGACTACGAACTCATCCGATATTGAGGTGCTGACCTGCGGTACAACGCGTTGCTCCTGGCTATGCCACCAAAAATCGCCAGCTGCATTTTTAAACCAGGCCGATTGGCCCGGAGGAAAAACTTAATCCCAGAAACAAAAACCCCCGCAAGGCGGGGCCTCAGCGGGGATCTTCTTAAGTCACGTTTGATCACCTGATTTATAGGAAACTCCAAAATTACTGACAAGGACAAACGCATCTGTGCGAACGGTTTTTCTGTGTCTTTTTGCTGAGGTTCGAGCCGCCTTGCTTCCCCAATGAGAAGCAGACCATGAGACCGTTGAACCATTCCGAACACCCTGCCCCGCGAAGCCGCGATATCAACACTGACCTTTGCCAAATGAGGCCAAATCCATGAGCTTTCGGCAGATCGCATCCGCCCATCACCACGATAATATTCGCTTTCACAACGGCCTTCCTGAGGGCTGGAACCGTGACAGGTTACGTCAGCTCTGCGTGGGATATGCGCAGATCAGAGGCGCATCAGCCCAGTGTATTCGCACCTTAGAGATCATCATCGATATGATTACGCCATGTGCTTTTCGAGACCCGTCTCAGGAACCCTTTTGCTACGCGCGCCAGGAAACCCTCATTGCCGGGCGAGGCGTGACAGATCGGACAATCCACAATCACGAACGTGAGCTGGAAAGGATTGGTCTGATCGAACGCAGGCTTGGCGCAAATGGCGCGCGCTGTAAGCGCAAGAAGCTTGGACTCTTCCTGACCCCTGCCCTGAACCTCATTCCCGAGATGCGCGACGCGGACGTGCGCAGCAAGGCCGAGAAGAAAGAACAGGACGAGCTGCGCGGGGATCGATCACGGCTTTACCGATATGTGAAACATAGTCTGGCCGTGCTTCTCTTACTCCCCTGCCCTCCTGAAAGTCTGGAAGGCATGAAGGAGGAACTTCGATCCTGGCCGCGCGCCGACAAGTTGAAATACATGACGCTGGAGGCGCTCAAGCTACATGTTCAGGCGGCTTACGACCTTTGGAGCCGGATCGAAGAGCATGTCGCAAAACCCGGTGAAATTTCGGGTGAACCCGAAGCTTGTTTCGGGTGCCATATACAAGACCAAATTGAAGAAACAATTCTGTCCTGTAACGCCGATGGCGAGAGTTCAATGTCCTCGGCAAAAGCCTCGGAACCAGATTGTTCCGGCTCCGGGCCTGACGGCCCTCCGCATTGCTTAGAAAGCAATCATCCGACAGATACGGCATCGCGCAAGGCCCAAAAACTACCGCGGGTGAATAACCGCATCCTATATGAACTGGCCTCACCCGAGCTGCGCATGCATATCGATATCGCGGGTGGCGGAGATCAGAATTCCAGCCCGTCGCTCTACGCGATTGAGACCGGCGTTTGGTCGCGATTGTCGGAGATCGGCGCCAATGCCTCGGCTTGGCGTACGGCGATTGACCGATTGACCGTGATGGGTGCAATCCTGGCCGGGTTGATCACAGACGCGAGGCTGAGCGATCCACGGTTGCCGCCAGTGGTTAATCCGGGCGGATATCTGCGCGGTATGGTGCACGCAGATGAGCGCGGTGAACTGAACCTGATTTCCAGTTTCATGGGGCTTTTGGCGCGTAGAGCCCGAGAGGAGGAAGACGGGCTTCCGCAAGATCACTGCAGCGGGTTTTAGCCGTGCCGGGTTATGAGCCGCCAGCTTCTCCAATTCATGTGTCTCATCGGCAGGTTTTCGCTCCGTTTCCGCCTCCAGAACAGAACTGTATTCAAATGCATGATTGGCTACGGGAATTCCCGAGTGGTTTGTTCAGCTTTAGGTTGCTAAGCGGCCTCGACGGCAACGCGGAACAGAAAGACGATCTATGAAAATCGCGGACATTGGCAATTCTGAACTGGATTTCAGGCAGACCGGGGAGGCGCGCCTTCAGGAAATTTGTTCGAGGTTCGGACTGGAGAATGCGTCCTACGCCCATATCGACAAGCATCACAACGTTGTCCACGGCTGCACCACGTTCCCGGCCGAATGGGTCAGGCACTACGTCGACAACGACATGGTCCTGGTCGATCCCCTCATCCGGTTTGGCGCCGCAATGATCGCACCAATTGATTGGGCTGTGTTTGATGATCAGCGTGAACACGCACCGCTATTCGATGCAGCGAGAAAATTTGGTGTGGGTCAGCACGGACTATCCATTCCGGTTATCAATCCGTTTGGGGAGCGTGGTGTCTTTACGGTTACCTCCAACCTGCGCCGATCCGACTGGGACGCCTTGGTCGGGAGTATGCTCCCTGCCCTTCGCCACGAAGCGCAGGTCCTGCATCTACTCGCGCTCGATGTGATTGATACAGTTTTCAACTTTCCTACGGATGCGTTGTCCGATCAGGAGATGGATGTTCTGAAGATGCTCGCATCAGGATTGATCCCATCCGTAGTTGCTGGCCAGACGGGGCTCTCCTCCAGGATGGTGCATGCTTTGACGTCTTCGATCGTCACAAAACTCAAGTGCCGGACAACGGAACAAGCAGTGGCGAGAGCTGTCAGCACAGGTATTCTTAAATGGACCGATTTCTTTGCCGACCCGGTCGCCGAACTTGCGGATGTTGAAGGACAGACCCTTTGCGGCGGGATCGTGCGTTGGTCTGGAAGATCACACGAGTTGATCACCTTTGAAGATGGTCGAACGGTGCGGAACTTGGATAGCTTTCAGGCGGTTCAGGTCCAGGAAATTGCCAAAGACTTCAATCTGGATGCTGAAAGGATCCTCGAAGAACTTGGACCCAACCGGGATCAATGCGTGTGGATCAGGCATCTCTGAGTTCGGCCCACGTGCACCGCTTGATTTGCAAAATTGTGAGCAGGGGCAAGTTTCACATAATTTCACTTATGCTTCCGCAATCTGTAGCCGCAAAGCTCAAATGTCACCCATGAGCAATTCAGGAATGTCACTCTCGCCTGCGATGAGGACAGGCAGAGAGTTCGGGCATGGGGTGGGTAATGATGAGCGAGCCGGATTTGAGCCGCATTGTAGTCTTTCCGCAAACTGAGTTGGCCAGATTCGATCCTTTCCGGGCGTTGCAATTAGGTGTCGTTTATTTTTTCTTTGGCGATAGGCTCGTTGAGCAACGCCGTTAGCAGGGGGCATGAGGCCGTACCCTCGGTGCAGGTCTGCACAAGTTCTGCCAGTGCTTGCTCCAACCGTTGGAGGGCGGCGATTTTTGACCTGACGTTGTCGAGATGTCTTGTTGCGACGTCTTCGACGTCACGACAAGCTTGCTCGGGCGCTTTGGACAATTCGCGAAGTGCGCATGCACCCTGAATGGTAAAGCCAAGATCGCGGCAGCGTTTGATGAATCTGAGCTCGGAGATTTCCCGTTCCGTGTATGCGCGGCGTCCCGAGGCGGTTCGACCGGCTTTCTCGACTATGCCTTCCCGTTCGTAGTAGCGGATCGTCTCGACCGACAGACCGGTCAATCTCGCCGCTTCGCCAATCGCAATCATGTGATGACCTTTCCCTTGAACCTGTAGCTACTACAGGGTGCATGTTGTCGGTCATGATGTCGAATTTCACATACCGCGCGAAGCAAAAATCGAGGAAGTCGAACCGGCTTCCGCTCGAGTTCGTCAAAGCCGGAGAAAGCTGACCATGAGCAAGTTTGTTGGCGCAAGCTTTCTTGGATCGTTTACCGCACTTGGCGTTGCGACCTGCTGCATCTTGCCGATGGCCTTGATTTTGCTTGGCTTGGGAGGGAGCTGGCTGGCCGTATTCGGCAAGATCGCCGCCGCGAGTTATTACGTGCTCGGCGGTTCGACGGCCCTGCTGTTTCTCTCTGGCATCGTCGCGTATCGCCGTGGTTCGCTCGACCGCTTCAAATGGTGGCTGACAGGCAGTTTTGCGTTGACGGCCATCGCTTGGGTTATCGTGCTCAACGAAATCCGAATAAATGATTTCCTGATAACCTTGATGTGACGCCATGAGTGAAAAGCACCCGAACCTTGTCAGCACGATCATCTGCCCGGAATGTGGACATTCAAGGCCTGAAACGATGCCAACAGACGCGTGCCAGTGGTTCTACGAATGCACATCTTGCGGAAAAGTCCTGAAGCCACTTCCCGGCGATTGCTGCGTCTACTGTTCCTACGGATCGGCCCCATGCCCGCCAATTCAGGCGGGCGACAAATGCTGCGGTTGATACGGCGACCGGGATGTCGGTTTTGTCCGCAAAGCCGGTCATCAGGCTTTGCGGACGCAGGTATTTTTTCACCGTAGGCTGGAACTTGCCCGGTAGGACAAGGCAGGCGTGAAGTCACGGATCAACTGGTTTGCCGTGAAGAATGTCACGTAAACCAGGCAGCAGAAGCGAGCGCCGTGTTTGTCAGGATCTTGCCAGCGCCATCGGGAAATTATGCGGCCGGGTAGCTGGCGAACACCTCTGTGGTTCCATCCTTGCGGATCAGAAAGACGTCGAAGGCTTCGCGTTCACTTTCCGGCCCCATGCCCGGTGAGCCGAAAGGCATTCCCGGAACCGACAGTCCGACAGCATTCGGGCGTTCGCCCAGCAGGCGCCGAATGTCAGCGGATGGGACGTGTCCTTCGATCATGTAGCCCTCCACGCGACCCGTGTGGCATGACATCATGCCCTCCGGAATCCCATTGGCGGTTTTGTAAGCGTTCAAGGCCTCCCAAGCACTGTTTTCCACGCCTACTTCAAAACCTTCCGCCCGCATGATTTTGATCCACGATCCGCAGCACCCACAATTCGGATCCTTCAGGACATGGATTGAGGGACCGGTTTTCGCGAAGGCGGGAAGCGCCGCGCTGCACGCAATTGCCGCGGCTCCTTGCATCAAGCGGCGGCGGCTCAGGTTATTCATTGTCATGTTCCCTCTTGGGTAAACTTGTCTTAAACCGATATAAAATCGCACCGGTAGGATAAAAGCTGGACCGCATTTACAGGGCCGACTTGTCCGTCACCCTCCGACACTCATCAGATATGGCTTTCTGGGCGACGCAGGGATTTCTCACAATGATCTGGCGCAAACTCTGCTCGGAAGCGGAACCCTCGCTCTCCTTTTTTCGCTGCACCTGCCGTTCTGGGTCCTGCTTGGCAATAACCCGGTTCGCAAGCAACGCCGCTACCCTCCGTTCAAGGCCGGAATTGCGCCTATTTCTCACTGCTGCGTTCTATGGCGCCCACGATCGAACAGTTCTGAATTCCACCACGCCCCGGACACGCCGCGATCAGCTCGTCCAGATTGTTCCTCAACCGTGCAAGCCCTTCGATCCGTTCCTGAATTTCGTCCCGCTTTTTGCGCGCTCTGGCCTGCATCGCGACGCACTCGGTATTTGGTGCCGTGCGCAACTCCAAAATTTCCGCGATTTCTGCCAGCGAAAATCCGAGCTTCTTAGCGCCGGATATGAATTTCAGCCGCCAAAGCGTGTCACCACCATAGTCCCGCGCGCCGCCGTCAATTGGGCGCGGCGGCTGAGTGACAAGGCCCTTCTTTTCATAAAATCTGATCGTCTCGACGCCTATCCCGGTCTCGCGCGCGGCCTGGCCGATCTTGAGTGGTTGCATCGCGGTCTCCCTCCGTCACCGTCATCTTGACACCGTATCATGATACGGAGGTTAAAACATTGAGGTCTTGGTAGTTGCGAGGATGTCAAATGCGGACCTTCCTGAAACGGTGGCTGCTGCCGATATTCGGCTCCGCCCTGGCGCTCTATCTGGTGTTTGCGCTCTACGGCAGCCTCGATTTTGCGCTGTTTCTGCAGGGCCTGCGCGGAGCCAACATGTTCTGGATCGCGATTCTTGCCGCCACCATCCTGCTGGAGCAGCTGATGAGCGGCTGGAAGTGGCGGCAGATCCTGTTCGACGTGAAACCCGTCGGCACCCTGCGGCTGACGGGGGCGCTACTGGCAGGTTATGGCGCAAATGTCCTTGTCCCGCTCGGCATCAGCCCGCTGGTCCGGGCCTGGCTGGTTGCCCGGCTCGACCGCTTGAAGATGGCGACCGTGCTTGCAACCGCGATCATCGCCCGGTTCCTCGACGGCGTCGTTTTCGCCCTTTTTGCCGGAGCGGTGGCCGCCGCCGGCCAGATTCCACAGATCGAGGGTGACCTGCGGCTGGGATTGAGCGTTGCGGGCCTGTTGAACCTGATGCTTTTCGGCAGCCTGCTTTGGGTTCTGTTCCGGTTCCGCGCGTCACTTCTGAGCGAGGACCCTCTGGTCTGCCGACTCTTCGACTGGGCTGCCGCCCGCATCGGGGCCGATGGCGCGTATCTGCGCACCGCGCTCGGTGAAGGGATCGTCTGGCCACAGGCACGGGCCCGCCGCGTCGCCGCCATTGCCGCAGCCATTGCGGGTAAGCTGGTGGCGACAACCCATTTCCTGTGGGCCGGGCTGGCGGTTGGCGTGGTGCTGAGCGCGTGGGATTACCTGTTCCTGATGGTGTTTGCCGGGTTCGCCATGGTTCTGGGTCGTTTCGTGCGCATCCCGGCGAGCTTTGTCTTTGGGGCGGGGTTCGCGCTCAAGGTGCTTGGCGTTCCGGACGAAACCGCCCTTCTGATGATCCTGTTCAACTATGTGCTGACGATCCTTCTGGTGGTCGGGATCGGCCTGACGGTGTTGTGGCAGAGCGGCATCGACATCCGCCGCGCCCGGGCGGAGGCAGAGGCGGCGAATGGCAAGGCGTAATCCCGAAGACACGAGATTTTGGCGCATCGCCGGTGCTGGTGCGGTGTTTCAGGGCGGGTCGGCGGCGGTGGACAGCGCGACGGTGGTGGCCAGTCTGGTGCATATGCTGACCGGTAGCGCGCTGGCCGTGGGCTATGCCAGCACGGTCCTGCGTCTTGGTTGGCTGCTGCCCCAGTTCGCGGTGGGCTACCTCGCCGAGCGCACCGATCGGCGGATGCCGTTCTACGCCCTTGGTGCCTATGGGCGGGCGATCACGGTCGCGATGATCGGTATTCTTCTGTGGTGGGGGGCCGACTGGCCTCAGGTCGATTGGCCTCCGGTTCCGCTGGCGCTCGGGATGCTGGGATTGTGGACGGTCTATGCCTTTGTCAGCGGCGTGGTCGCGGTGCCCTACAACGACATCGTCGGCCGGGCGATCCCGTCCGAGCGCCGCAGCCGGATGTTGGCCTGGCGCTTTTTCGGCGGCGGTGTTCTGGCGGTTCTGGTGGCGGGCTTTCTGCGACACGCGCTCGACGTGATGCCGCCGCTCAGGGCCTATGCGCTGATCTTCTGGCTCGGCGCGGTGCTGATGATCGTCTCTGCGACGCTTTTTGTCTCCGCGGGTGAGCCCGCTACCGCTGCAAGGGCGCCACGGGACCGTCCTGCCAATCTGTCTGGATTTCTGCGCGAAGGTTTCTCGACGCTGCGGCAGGACCACCGGTTCCGGCTGTTCCTGATCTTCCAATGGCTTGGTGCAGCGACGCTGATGGCGTTGCCGTTCTATGTCGTTGCCGCCAGCCGCAGCGGCCTCGGGGCGGCGGATGTCGGAACGCTGTTGGCGGCGCAGACTGTCGGCGCGCTGGCCTCGAATCCGCTCTGGGGCCACATCGGAGACCAGGCGGGCAAATTGCGCCTGCTGGGGATAGTGGCACTGGTGCGTCTCGGACCTCCGGTGCTGGTTTTGCTGCTTGTGGTCACGGGTTCGGGGCTGACCGGTTTCGCGGTGCTGTTCTTCCTGATCGGCGCGATGATGAACGGGGTGACCATCGGCTATCTCGGCTATTTGCTGGAGATCTCGCCCGACGACCGCCGCCCGGCCTATTCCGCGTGGTTCAACAGCTTTGCGGCCCCGGCGGCGCTGGCGCCGCTTGTGGGCGGTGTGGTGGTCAGCATGATCGCCATCGAAGCCGTGTTCATCGCTGCGATCCTGGCCGCGCTGGGACAGGTCGCGATCGCCGCGCGGCTGACACGGGGTTGAAATAGCACCTTGTTCAGGACCAAAGCGTTTCCTCTCAACCCGCAATTCAGATGCGATCCTGTCAAAAGGCAAGATGGCATGTCTAAACATGGGCGAAGCAGAAAACGTTGAGCGCAGCGATTAGAATTGTTCCGTTCAGAACATGACGGCGAGGTCTCTTCTCGAAAACTCCAGAAAGCGGGGTACATGTCGAATTCCGCCACATAGCATCGCGGCGCTGATCGAGGGATATTCGAGGACTGACAAACGAACTTGGTGAGGCACGCGCCTCTGAACAAAGTTCACCGCGCCGTCACCCAATTTTGACCCGTGTGTCGGTGACGAACTCGTAAGGGGGCAGATCGAGGTTGCGGGGCGCGGGGCCTTTCCGAATTCTGCCAGACGTGTCGTAATGTGAACCGTGACACGGACAGAACCAACCGTCCCAGTCTCCGGTGGGTTCGCTGCCGCCCTGCCCGAGTGGTATGCATCCCAGATGGGTGCAAACGCCAATAACTACCAGCCATTCCGGTCGCTGTACGCGCTCGGCGTCAGGTTGCGGGTCGATCATTGGTGCATCGTCTTCTGCTATCGCCAGCGCGATCCGCTCTTTAGTCCGGTGGTCGATAAAGATCGGCTTGCCTTTCCATTTAACAGTGATCCTCGTTCCTGGTCCGACACCTTCAAGATCTATGTCGACAACGGCTTGGGCGGAGATGTCTGCACTGGGGTTCATGCTGTTAACAAGTGGCCAGACCGCCGCGCCCGTGGCCACGATGGCGGCACCGCCGGTGACGAAGTATAAGAAATCGCGCCGAGTTTCAGGCTCTGAAGGTGCCTGTCTTTCAGAAAATTCAGACATATTGTTCCTCCTGTGCGTCAGGACGGGTTCATCGAATGATAGGACTCGGACGAGGTGGATCAGTCGCCTTGGTCCTCTTCTTCACCGCGATGCCCCATTCCCTATTCATCAGAGTGATCTTCGTCGGTGTCACCGTGCAATGCCTTTACAGTTAGTGCACCGGCCGTCAGGTGCAGTTCAGTTGCTGCTCTCCGAATTGGATTTGCTAACATGGCAATTTCCCTTCCTTATTGGGTTACAAATTTGTTCTGATCAGTTGGCCGTTGCTGCTCCTTGTTGCGCAGTGTTCTTGCCGCAAAGCCGCCAGCCATACAGGGCGCCGTTCTCAGTGTTTGCCGTGGCCGCGATGCATTAAGAAATGCATGCCCACGCAGACCAGCAAGAACAGCAACGGAGAACTGAGCAAAGGATAGAGTGTCTCGCGGTATTCCCAGCCCAGAACAGCGGCGCCCAACGCGATCGCAATGACAACCGGGAGCCAATTACGCTTGGCACCGTTGGCCGTCTGATCTTCGGTTTTGGGCGCTTCGGCCGTTACGTCAGAGCTGACCCTTTCGGTCGTCTCCTGTGTGGCGCGGGTTTCGTCGAAATTTGATTGGGTCATAGCTGATTTGTCTCCTTTTCGATGATCCATTGTTTGAGAAAGATGCGCTCATAGACGAAGACCAAGCCGATGCCAGCAACGGCATATACTACGATCATCGGGTCGGAGCGCAGCTTGAGTATTGTGAACGCGGTCAGGACTACGCAGTCCAGCGCCAGGGCGGTCAGCAAGACCCATCCACGGGCTTTGATCTGACCGCGCAAGCGTCGCCAGACACCCCAATGCACCGCCATGTCCATCACCAGGTAAAAGAACGCCCCCAACGAGGCGATGCGAGACAGGTCGAACAACACCGCAAGCAGGCCCGCAATCACGACCGTGTAGATCAGCGTGTGAGACTGGATGCTGCCCGTCATGCCGAAATGGCTGTGCGGGATCATCTTCATGTCGGTCAGCATCGCCAGCATCCGGGACACAGCGAAAACGCTGGCGATCAGCCCCGAGGCCGTCGCCACCATCGCCAGCGCCACGGTCAGGTAGAACCCGCCCTGCCCCAGCACCGGCCTGGCAGCCTCGGCCAGGGCATAGTCCTGCGCCGCGCGGATTTGCTCGGGCGGCAGGCTGACACCGACGGCAAGGGCGACCAGCAGGTAGACCACCGCGCAGATCGCGATCGAGATCATGATGGTGCGCCCGACATTGCGGTGCGGGTCGACGATCTCGGCCCCGCTGTTGGTGATGGTGGTAAAGCCCTTGAAGGCGAGGATCGACAGGGCTACCGAGGCGACGAACCCCAGCGGCGCGGCCGGTTCCGAGCCCTGAACCTGCCAGGTTCCGCCCGCAGCCCAAAGTGCGGCGATGCCGAATATTGCGATCCCGCCTATCTTGAGCGCCGACATGATGATCGACCACAACCCCACCGACCGGTTGCCCGACCGGTTCACCGCATAGGCAAAGACGATCAGCGCAACAGCGACCAAAGACACCAGCGGTCCGCTCTCGATGTTGAACGGGCGGAGCGCATAGGTCGCGAAAGTACGCGCGACGAGGCTTTCGTTGATCACCATCGACAGTGCCATCAGCAGCGAGGCCGCCGCCGCAACCGCCCCGGGCCCATATGCCTTGGTCAGGATCATGGCGATGCCGCCTGATGAGGGCCAGGCGTTGGACATGGCGATATAGGTATAGGCGCTGAAAACCGTCACCACGGCCCCGACCACGAAGGACAGCGGAAACCATGGCCCCGCCAGCCCGGCGATCTGTCCGGTAAGTGCAAAGATCCCAGCGCCAATCATCACGCCGGTCCCCATGGCGACGGCTCCGGTCAGCGAGATTGATCCGGGCTTCAGCGCGCCACTGGCGCCGTGGGTACTATGCTCGTGCGTGCTCAAATCTTCGCCCCCCGCAATCGCAGCGCATTCAACACCACTGAAATCGATGAAGCACTCATAGCGAAGGCCGCAAACATCGGGCTGATCAGGATGCCGAAAAGCGGGAACAGAAGACCCGCCGCCACCGGAACGCCCGAGGCGTTGTAGATCAGGGCAAAGAATAGGTTTTGCCGGATATTGCGCATGGTAGCGCGGGCCAGCCTACGGGCGCGCACGATGCCATCAAGGCTTCCGTTGACCAGCGTGAAGCCTGCACTTTCGATCGCCACGTCGGCACCGGTCCCCATGGCGATGCCCACATCGGACTGCGCTAACGCGGGTGCGTCGTTCACTCCGTCACCCGCCATGGCGACCTTTGCGCCTTTCTCCTGCAGTTCGCGAATTATGCGGGCCTTGTCCTCGGGCAGTACGTCGGCTCGAATCTCATCGATACCCAGACGTTCGGCCACCGCCTTTGCAGTGCGTTCGTTGTCGCCAGTCGCCATGATGATCCGGAAACCCAGTTCGTGCAGCGCCTTGAGTGCGGCTGGTGTTGTTTCCTTGA
Organism: Ruegeria sp. AD9; assembly: GCF_056542305.1. NCBI lineage: Bacteria > Pseudomonadati > Pseudomonadota > Alphaproteobacteria > Rhodobacterales > Roseobacteraceae > Ruegeria > Ruegeria sp. AD9. The sequence goes on along the minus strand of NZ_JBQFZP010000015.1, from coordinate 35,127 downwards.
CCGGGTCGGCGACGCAGACCAACCCCGCCACTGAACCATCAAGCATCACGAACATCACCGTTTCGCCGTCATCCCGACGCGCATTGGCCTTGGCCGTCAGTTCGGCCGCCTCGAGTCCGAGATCGGTGACCAGTTTCAGATTGCCGAGCGCGACGGGGCGGCCATCCACCGTGCCTTTCACGCCTTTACCAGTCACCGCCTCGAAGTCACTGGCGTCGGACAGGGCTACGCCACGTTCCTCGGCTCCTGTGACGATTGCCTCAGCTAACGGGTGCTCCGAGCCCTTCTCCAGCGTTGCGGCCAGCCGCAGCACCTCGACCTCGTCATGGCCAGGTTCGGGTAATACAGCCACAAGCTTTGGCTTGCCCATGGTCAGCGTGCCAGTTTTGTCGACGATCAAAGTATCGATCTTCTCGAACCGCTCCAGCGCTTCGGCATTTTTGATCAGCACTCCGGCCTGCGCCCCGCGCCCCGTGGCCGTCATGATCGACATCGGAGTGGCCAGGCCAAGCGCGCACGGGCAAGCTATGATCAGTACCGACACCGCTGCGATCAAGGCGTAGGAGAGCGCCGGAGCCGGTCCCCAAATTGCCCATGCAATAAAGGCCAGCGCAGCTATACTTATGACCGCCGGTACAAACCAGCCCGCCACTTTGTCAGCGTATTTCTGAATTGGTGCGCGCGAGCGTTGCGCGTTGGCCACCATTTCGACAATCTGGGACAGCATTGTGTCAGAGCCCACTCGGGTTGCTTCGATCACAAGGCTACCGGTGCCGTTGATTGTGGCCCCTGTGACCGGCTCGCCTTGTACCTTTTCGACCGGAACCGGTTCGCCAGAGATCATGCTTTCGTCAACAGATGAGCGCCCTTCGAGTACAATGCCGTCTACTGGCACCTTGTCGCCGGGGCGTACGCGAAGGCGGTCACCTACCTGTACTTCTTCAAGCGGAATTTCCTCTTCACTGCTGTCAGGGCGGATAATGCGGGCGGTCTTTGCGGCCATGTCCAGCAAAGCGCGGATTGCCTTTCCTGTGCCTTCGCGTGCCCGCAGTTCCATCACCTGCCCGAGCAGAACAAGTGTAACGATAACTGCGGCCGCTTCGAAATAGACCCCAACATGGCCTTCTGAATCTCGAAAACCGTCCGGAAATATGTGGGGCATCAATACGGCGACAACGCTGAACAGCCACGCGGCCGAAACCCCCATGGCAATCAACGAGAACATGTTCAGGTTCATGGTGCGAAACGAATTCCACCCTCGTTCCAGAAATGGCCAACCGCACCAAAGAACAACCGGAGTGCCAAGTATCAGTTCAATCCATAGGGTTGTTCGCTCACCAAAAATCTCTCGCACACCAGACAGCCCAACGTAGGGGCCCATCGTGAAAACCAAAAGTGGAAGCGTCAGAATCGCACCTACCCATAGGCGCCGGGTGAAATCCACCAGTTCCGGGTTCGGCCCCTCGTCCACCATCGCCGCGCTTTCCAGCTCCAACCCCATGCCGCAGAGTGGACAGGACCCGGGATGGGTTTGCCGCACCTGCGGATGCATCGGGCAGGTATATACGGGTCCGTCATAGCCTGTCGGAACGATGTCATATTCACCGTTCTCGTCCGTCGCGCCATGATGCGCGGAATGGTGGTGATGCGCATGCGCATCCACCTCGCCCTCGGGCACAAGGTGCATCCCGCATTTGGGACAGTCGCCGGGCCCAGATTGACGCACGTCAGAATGCATGGGGCAGACGTAAGCGACCTCGGTCGGGCCGTTCGCGTGGATTCTGATGTCGTGGTCTTCTGTCATGTTCTGCTCCCTGGTTTAAGCTTTGGTCGTAGAGCCGTTTAATTACGCAATGCCGGGCACAGTCCTTCAGGGCAGAACAACCATCTGGTGGCCCTCACCCAGTATCGGCATTTCGGTAATAGCCGTCAGGCTGACTTGATCGACGATCCAGACCTTCGGTTCGGTTCGGCTTGATACCATCACTTTGCCTGAGTTCGGTATGGTCGTCAGGTGATAAGGTGCCGGTGACAGGTTGGTCGAGCGCTGTTTGCCCGTAGCAAGATCAATCGACAACAACCGGTCGGTGCCTTTGGCGGCCACGAACAGTACGCCCTCGCGGTCGGACAGGCCGATCCCGTGCAACTCGCCTCCAATGTCATAGGTTTCGGTGACAGAACCGCTGGCAAGATCTACGCGGAAGGCCTTGCCACCATCACTGTCGGCTACGAAGGCGGCGCTGCCGGTGGCGTTAAGTACAAGATGCTCAGGGCCTTCGCCGACGGGCATGTTGCGTACGACGAAGCCTTTGACGACATCCACTTCGCTAAGTGTACCATTGCCGGTATTGGTGACATAGACCCTGTCGCCGTCAGGCGCGAATACCGCATAGTTGGGCATTGGCCCGGTTGCTACGAAACCAAGGAAGCTGAGCTTATCGAGATCGACGATCGAAATACCGTCACCGCCCGGATGGGTCGCCACCGCGAACCGCCCGTCGGGCGACACCGCAGTGTGATGCACCGCACCTGGAACCTCGATCTGGCGGACGACCTCGCGTGTTTCCGCATCAAGGATCGTCAGCAGGCTCCGCCCCTTGTCTTTGGGCAACGCAGTGACATCGCGCTTGGCGTGGTGCGCAGCGTGTTCATCCTTGGACATACCTTCGGGTTTTGGTGGCGTTGTGGCCTCGGTTTCTGCGTAGCTGCCCGCGACCAGGTACTTAAAGCCGGGCGCGCCGGCCAGCCCATGGACCGCCACGAGCCTCGGCAGCCGCTCGACGGTCTTGCCGGTTTCGGAGTCGATCACCAGAACCGAGTCCGCGCTGCCTTCGGGAATGAACACGGTTGCCGCCAGCGTGAGCGAAGGCGCAGTCAAAGCTGCGACGGACAGGCCTGCGGCCAGATTGAACAGGGTCATTTAGGTTTCCTTTCGTCAACTGAAACGCGCGCATTGGCGGGCACGTGCAGAAAAATCCGGTAGATGACGGCCATCAGGAAGGGCGTCAAAAGCAGGGTCAGAGCGATGGCCTTCATGGCTTTGTCCTTTCAATCAGTTGAGTTTTGTGCGAGCCGCAAAGACATTGAACAGTCCGCCGAACAGCAACGCGGCGTACCAGCCGTAGAGAAACGCCCATAACAGTCCCAACAGGAATGAGGGCAGGCTGAGCCAAGTCATTCCGGGCATCAGGCCGATCCAAGCCCGGTACATGGCAAAACTTGGAAAGATCAGGTCAAAGGCCACGCACAGCAGGTAGGTTGCGGCCAGAAACAGGCTGAGCGCCCAGCCAAGGGTTGTCACCGGAACACCGGGATGATGTTCTTGTGTCCCCATCACACAGGGGCCACAGGTCAGGCGCAACAGTGCGAATAGCACCACGCCCGTGACGAAAAAGTACAGAATGGTAAGCATGGTAAGTGTCCTGAACTGAGTTGGGCCGCAATCAACGGCTTGGGCAAGACCCCGGAGCGATTCCGGAGCCATTGCCGGTCACGTTCAGGACAGGTTTGGCGGATGTGGTAGTGGTGCGACCGGCAGGCTTGCGCGTGGCCGGAACCGTTCTGGCGCCACGGGCGTAGCAATACGCATCGAGAGCAATTCAGGTGCCGCCATAACTGCCATCGCATAGCAGCCCGGGTGCACTGAGCAGTCTAATTCTTCTGATGGATGAGACGCGGGATACCCACCGCTGTCATCGATCACAAGCTCGGCCTGGGTGGCGGCCTTCGCGATGTCATGCCCGGCATGGGACGGCACAACAGAGATCAGCATCGAAACCACCAACGCACAGATCAACAGGACCTGCAGCCGGCCCATGGCTCGGGCCGTCCGTGTCGCAGTTGATATCCATTGTGCGCGGATCACTTAGGGTTTCCTCCATTCTCCAACAGTTTAGGGCCGCTTGGACCGGTCGCATTGATCTGGCTCAATTCGTGGTCTGAAGAGCCAACAGGCATCTTGCGTTTCCAAGCCAACCAGATAAGTGGCGCCCCCGTCAACAGCCCAAGCCCGATAACCGCAAGGCTGGTGCCGCCTGTCGCGGTTTCGGTAATCTGGCTGCCCAGATGGGCCAGAACGAAACTGGCCGGCAGGAGTCCAGCCAAGGTGGCCAGTGCGAACCGCCAAAATTGAAGTCGGGTCAGACCGGCGGCATAGCTGACCATGTCGAAAGAAACGAAAGGCATCAGGCGGCTGGTGAACACGGTCAACATCAGGGCATTCTGCGATCCAAGCAACCCCAAGTCCAGCTTGTCGCCGAACCACTGGCGCAGCGCGTCGCGCCCCAACCAACGGGCTATCAGGAACGCCAGCAGCGCCCCCAACTCCGCTCCGATAGCAACCAATGCGGTTCCCAGCCCATGCCCATATGCCACCCCGGCAGCGACAGCGATCGGAGCGCTGGGGATTGGGCTGGCAACCACTGCGGCTGTCATGAAGCCGATGATGACAACGGGTCCGAACGGGCCGGCCCAATCCACCCACGCAGTAATGACTTCGCGCGATAGTCCTGCGTCCAACGCGCCAGACAGCCACAACCAGATGGTGGCGATCAGCAACGCGATCAAAACCGCGATGAAAACCAAACGGCTATTGCTGTGCAGGCCCTCCAGCTTTCGTTCCTCCTATGACATAGCCCTCCACCCCTAAACGGGAGTGACGGATTCCGAGGTCACTTAGCGATGTATTTGATCAGCGCTACGATCGCCAGAACGATCAACACTGCGATCAGCAACATCCAGATCATTCCAAACCCCATTCCAGCGCCATAGCCCATCATCGCTTTGTTCCTCAGTGGTTTGTGCCGAGTGCGATGACCCGGCTACACGGTTGCGTTTCAGTTGTTGGTTTCAGAAGCCTTTGTCACAGGTTTCGAGGCCTTCATGCCGTGTTTCGGCGACATCGTCTTTGCGCCTTTCTCGATTTCCCCTGTGGTCACAACGCCATCGCCATTGGCATCAAGATGCTGAAATCGGTCCACCATGGTTTCGCGGATCATCCCGGAATGCAGCGCTTCGAACTCATCAATCGACAGGTTGCCATCTCCATTGACGTCATGCGCCTGCATCCGGGCCTTCAGACCTTCGGCGATCTCAGATTCGCTCGGGCGACCGTCCTCGTCCATGTCCAGAACCGCCAGCCAGTTGCCGCCCATCATCTGGCCATGCATTTTCACCATCATTTGCATCATGCCTGCGTGATCGCCCATCATGCCGCCGGGCGCACCCTGCATCATGCCGCCCTCATGGCCCTGCATCTGCGCGCTGCTGCCATGCTGACCGGCGGCAAGCGCGGGCAGCGCCATCAAAGTCGCGGCAATGGCTCCAGCGGCCAGCGTGAAGGTACGTTTCATGACTTTCACCTCTCGGGTTTTTGTTTCTACACAAAGCATATGGCCGCCCTCGGTCGCGCCACCACCCCCCTGCTCAACCCGGTTTGTATCGTTGTGTCGCAGCCCGCCCAACTGATACAAAGGGATACAAAAAAGCCGGGATTTGTACCGCGCCGGGGCTTATGATTGCGCCATGACTGAAGCACCACATATCTTGATTGTCGACGACCACCGCGAAATCCGTGATGCTGTCAGCCGCTATCTGGAAAAGAATGGGTTGCGCGCCAGTACCGCGCGCGACGCAACCGAGATGGACGCACGACTGGCGGCCGGTCGGATTGATCTTATCGTACTCGACATCATGATGCCGGGCGAAAACGGATTGTCGGTCTGTCGCCGCCTGTCCGCGGCCGGTGGCCCGCCGATCCTGATGCTGACAGCCCTCAGCGATGACACCGACCGTATCGTGGGTTTAGAGATCGGCGCCGATGACTACCTGCCCAAACCATTCAACCCACGTGAATTGCTGGCCCGGATCAAGGCGATCCTGCGGCGTTCCGAAACCACCGTCCCCCCGGCTGGCGATCTGAGCGGCAAACGGATCGCCTTTGGAAGCTGGGTTCTGGATGCCGACAGTCGCACCTTGATATCCGCCGAAGGGGCCGAAGAAAGTCTGACCACCGCCGATGTCCGGCTGCTGGCCGTATTCCTGCAGCGGCCCCGCAAACTCCTGTCGCGAGACGAACTGCTGGATTTGACCGCCGGCCGCAGCCCGCACTTGTTCGACCGTACGATCGACAACCAGGTCAGCCGCTTGCGTCGCAAGATCGAAGCTGACCCAACGCGGCCGAAGCTCATCACCACGATAAGAGGTGGCGGTTATTGCCTGTCGACCGACGTGAGCGAGCTTACGGGATGAAAGCCTTTGCCCAAAGTCTGCGCGGTCAGCTTATCCTTTTGATCATCGCCGCGCTGGCTGCCGCGCAACTGGTCAGCCTGTGGCTGTTCGTCGACGAACGCTCAATGGCAGTGCACATGGCCCTTGGCCTGGAAACCGCCGGACGCGCCGCAAACATCGCGCGGCTGATTGAAGAAGCTCCACCCGAGATGCACGACGCGATCCTGCGGGCGGCAAGTTCTCCACTGGTGCGTTTCAGCCTTACAGATACGCCCGCAGTCGATCACACCGGACATAGCGCTGGTGGGACGGTCGAAAACACAATCCGCAGAATTCTGCCAGGCTATGAAAACCGTCCCATCCGGGTAGAGTTGCATGAGTTCTCTCCCGATATGCTGCCGGTTGAAGGTGTTCCGTCTACAATGGCTGAAATGCACATGGCAATGATGCGTGATCACGTTTCCGCAATTGAAATGCAGCTGTCGATCGCTCTGACGACCGATCAATGGCTCAACGTGGATACCCGGTTCCATAACCCTCCTCTGCAATGGCCTTTGCAGTCCTTCGTCAGCTTCGGTTTCACTGCAACTTTAATTCTTGGAGCAGCCATTTGGTTTCTACTGACACGGCTGACCGGCCCGTTGCGCCGCCTGTCACTGGCTGCAGACCAGTTTGGTCGCGGTGAAGACGTCCAGGAACTGACGGTTTCTGGTCCGACCGAGGTGCGAGATTTGACGCAGGCGTTCAACCATATGCGTGATAGGCTGACTCGCTATGTTGCCGATCGGACCAGACTATTGGGGGCGCTGGGTCACGATTTGCGGTCGCCACTGACGGGATTGCGGGTTCGCGCCGAACTGGTGGAGGAAGAGGAGACCCGTGACCATCTGATCGAGACCATCGAGGAAATGCAGGAGATGGTGGACTCCACCCTGTCATTTGCCAAGGGCGTGGCCACGCGCGAACCTTCCAGTACCGTCCCAATTGGTGAATTCGTAACCAAAACGACCGAAGACATTGTGCAAGCCGGTGACACGGTTGAAGTATCGGTCGCAGACAATCCGGCCGTCACGCTTCGGCCGATGCTGATGAAGCGAGCTCTGCGCAATATCATTGAAAACGCCTGCCGGTATGGTGCCCGGGCCAACGTCTCAGTCATGCAAGAGGGGAATGAGGCAAAAATATTGATCCAGGATCAGGGGCCCGGCATCCCCGAGCATATGCTCGATGCGGTATTCGACCCATTCGTGCGGCTTGAAACATCCCGCTCGCGAGAGACTGGCGGAACCGGCTTGGGGCTGTCGATCGCACGTACGATCATCCAGTCGCACGGTGGCACGATAGAATTGCTAAACGGGGAAACTGGCGGCTTGTGCGCTAAGGTGGTTCTGCCAGTTTTTGAGGGCCAAACGTAACTTGTGAACACAATCGGCATGCCCCGAAAGCTTATTGGAAGCGTACCGCTTTGGGCCAGTTTCAGGTGTGGGCTCAAACGCAGCGGCGGAGAACACTGAACTGGAAAGACTGACTTTCCCCCCAAGAGGTTTGGTGCAGGTGATGGCGATGCGCGACGAGTTCAAAGTGTTCCTCAAAAAGCACGGCGATATCGCTCGGACTATAGCGGGCGACAGGGAGACCACTGCAAGTCTCCGGCCCATCAAGTGCAAACGTAGCAATGATCACATGGCCGCCAATTTTTACCCCTTTCTTCACGCTTTCCAGATAGGCCGCGCGTTGCGATGTATCCACGAGAAAGTGAAAAACCGCCCTATCATGCCAGACGTCATATCTGCGATCGGGGACCCAAGAAGTTATATCTGCAGAAATCCAAGTGACTGTTTCAGCGGCGCGCCCCAACCTTTCCCGGGCCGTGTCCAACGCGACCTGCGATAGATCGAGAACTGTCACGTCATGGAGCCCCTTCGCAAGCAACGCTCCAGCAAGACGAGATGTACCTCCACCAATGTCGATGACGGATGAAGGCTTAGACACTCTGATCAACTCGATGAGTTCAAGCGATATCTCTGGATCATCCTCGTGCCAACTCAATTGGGTGTCAAACTTCTCGCCATAGACATCGTCCCAGTGCTCTCTTGTGTTAGCTGTCATGTCGTATCGTTTTCCCAAGTCGTCGCCCTGGAGATATCCTCATTTTGACCGCTCCGCGCTGCGTTTTCGACTGAAGCAAAAACCAACAAGGCAACGCCCCAGACAATTCGACGCTGGTCCGTTGAATGGCCGCGTGAAGTCATCTCGGCGACAATGTAGTACACACATTCCAATTGTGAAATGTTTTAGGTGGGATTTGCTTGTCGGTCAGATTTCCACTGGGCTGCGCAAGTAGCTCCAGAATTTTGCGCAGTTTAACTGCAGTGGCGCGGGCCGGAGATACCGAAGCGTTGGCAGTTTGTGTACTGCTTGCCTGGATTGCTCTGTTCAATCAGTATAGCCGGAAGATTTTCTGAGCTTTGGAGCTTCAATCAGTCAACGAATTGCTTAAAGCGCCTTTAACCGACAATGGACTGATAACTTATGAGCAGAGCCACAGATCGTTGAAATACGATTTGGTTCTTGAGTGGCTCCTACTCCATTTCTCTTAGTTCATAGAATTTCCTACAGTCGTTGAAACGGCGAACAATCACATCATTGGTGAATAGCTGCCGCATCAACAGACTCAGTTTTTCATGATCGCGCCGATCGCATACATACCATCATCGCTTTTGACCAACATCAGTGTGACTTCGTCACCTGCGCTGATCTCACCCATCATCTGGGCATTCTCAAGAAGCTGCAAATCCATCGTCATCGCGGGCCACCCGATCTCGGGGATCGGATCATGGCTGACGTTAGCGGTTTCGTCGCCAATTGAGTTCACCAAAGCCTTTGCGTGGACCGCACCTTCCATCTGTTCGGAAGACATGGGCATGTTGGAATGGTCCATGCCGTGGTTCGTTTGCGCGATGCCGGATGTTGTAGACACGGCCAATAGGGCCAAAATTGCAGTCAAAGTTTTCATCAGATGCTCCTGTTTCAAGGTTGTGGGTATTATTCTGCCGGAAGCGCAGGGGGCACTTCCTGGATCGTGTGGGAGATCTCTCGGTTCACGCGATTGAGCGCGAGCCGTTTCCAAATCACGAATATTGCGGGAATGACAAAAAGCGTAAGAAGGGTCGCTGTCACCATGCCCCCAATCATCGGCGCAGCGATCCGCTGCATGATTTCAGAGCCTGTACCGGTGCCGTACATGATGGGTATCAGTGCTGCAAAGATCGTGGCTACAGTCATTACCTTCGGCCGAACCCGAAGAACGGCTCCTTCGAACACCGCGTCTTCGATATCGTCACGTGTCAGCTTTCGCTGTTCCGATTGCGCCAGCCCTCGACGTTTCTCCCAAGCAAGATTGAGGTACAACAACATGACAATCGCTGTTTCCACGGCAACTCCCGCCAGCGCGATGAAGCCCACGAGCACAGCAATTGAGATATCGAAGTTAAGATACCATAAGAACCAAACCCCACCTGCCAATGCGACCGGGAGCGCCGCAAGAATTATCCCGACCTCAATCACCCGATTGAACGCCAAGAAAAGCATGAGCGTGATAATTAGCAGGGTTGCAGGAGCAACGATCGTCAACCTGTCCTGCATTCTCTCTATGTACTCATACTGCCCTGACCAAGTCAGCGAGTAACCTGGAGGCAGGTCGACCTTTTCTGTAACCACCTCTTGTGCTTCGGCCACATAGCCGCCCAGGTCGCGCCCCGCGATGTCGATGAACACGAACCCAGTTCGTCGAGCGTTCTCTGATCGTATCATTCCCGGCCCGTCAACTATTCGAATATCGGCGAGAGCGGACAGTGGCACATGAGCACCCGACGGCGTGACGACAGGAAGATTTTCGAGCCGTTCCGGGCTGTCTCGCCATGCCTGAGGGTACCGAAGGTTTATAGGAAACCTCTCCAGCCCCTCCACAGATTCCGACACTTGCATACCGCCAATTGCGGTCTGCACTACGTCCTGAACTTCTCGAACACTCATCATGTATCGGGAGGCGGCATCTCGTTTGACGTCGATTTCGATGAAACGCCCGCCAACAGGTCGCTCTGCGTAGGCGGAAGCCGTTCCATCAATATCAGCGACCGCACGCTCTACTTCGATCCCTATATCTGTAATGACCTCCAAGTCGGTGCCGGATATTTTGACACCGACAGGAGTACGGATACCTGTCGCAAGCATATCGATGCGGTTCTTGATAGGTTGGATCCAAACATTTGTAACGCCCGGAACCTGAACGATACGATCGAGCTCATTCCGGATTTTCTCCATTGTCATGCCGGGGCGCCATTCTTCTTCCGGCTTGAGTTGGATTGTGGTCTCCACCATCGTTAGAGGTGCTGGATCGGTTGCAGTCTCCGCACGCCCAACTTTACCGTGAACAGTTTCGACTTCAGGCACGGTCGCGATCAGGCGGTTGGTCTGCTGCAGTACCTCACGGGCTTTTCCCGTCGAGATCCCGGGGTAGAAGCTCGGCATGTAGAGAAAATCACCTTCGTTCAACTCGGGCATGAATTCAGAGCCAATTCTCTGGTACGGGTACCACATGGACGTCACCAGAACGCCGGCCAACAGTGTTGTTGCCCATGGCCAGGCAATTGCCGCGTCCAGAAATGGGCGGTACACGAACACAACCAAGCGATTTAGCGGATTTTTTCGCTCCGGTAGAATACGCCCCCTTACAAAGTAACCCATCAAGACCGGAACCAGCGTTATCGAAAGGATGGCGGCTGCAGCCATGGCGTAGGTTTTGGTATAAGCGAGTGGCGAGAAGAGCCTACCTTCCTGATTTTCCAGAACGAAAACAGGCAAAAAACTAACCGTGATAATCGCCAGAGAATAAAAAAGGGCTGGTCCCACCTCAGAAGCGCACTCTTGCACAATCCGCCATCGGTTCTCTGCTGTGAGCTTTTCTTTTTCCAACCGCCTGTGCATCGCCTCGATCATCACAATCGATGCGTCGACCATCGCACCAATAGCGATGGCTATGCCGCCGAGCGACATGATGTTTGCGTTTACTCCTTGCGCCTTCATCAGAATAAATGCGGCAAAGATTCCCAGAGGGAGCGACAGAAGAATTACGAGGGATGACCGCAGATGAAGTAGAAAAGCCGCGCACACAAGAACAACGACAATGAATTCCTGCGTCAGTTTCTTCTGGAGGTTATCGATAGCACGCTCGATCACACCAGATCGGTCGTAGGTCGTTATGATTTCGACCCCCTCCGGCAGGTTTGAGCGCAACTCTTCGATGCGCGCCTCCACCGCTTTGATCGTTGCCAACGCATTCCCACCCCATCGCAGAATGACTACTCCACCAACCGCGTCTCCTTGCCCGTCGAGTTCTCCGACACCGCGCCGCATTTCCGGCCCCAGACGGATTTCAGCGACGTCTCCAAGCGTCAGAGCGGCGCCACGGTCGTTGACCATCAACGGCGCGCTTGCAAGGTCTGACAATTCGTCAATGTAGCCCGAGGACCTGACCATGAATTCGGCTTCCCCCATCTCAATGACGCTGCCGCCCGTCTCGCGGTTGGCCGCCTGAATAGCCGTCCTCAATTGTGCAAGTGTTATGTCATAGGCACGTAGTTTGTTTGGGTCGACGACGACCTGGTACTGTTTGACCATTCCGCCGATGGTGGCGACTTCTGAGACGCCTTCCACGGCTTGTAATTCGTATTTCAGAAACCAATCCTGCAGAGTCCTGAGCTGAGCCAGATCATGATTTCCGGTTCTGTCAACCAGCGCATACTGATAAATCCACCCGACCCCAGTCGCATCAGGGCCAAGTTGTGGTGACACGCCCTCAGGTAAGCTGCCGGTAATCTGGCCCAAGTATTCGAGCACACGCGACCGAGCCCAGTAGAGGTCCGTCCCGTCCTCAAAGACAACATATACAAAGCTGTCTCCAAAGAACGAGAACCCGCGAACGTCTTTTGCACCGGGTACGGCCAATAGGGCTGTCGCAAGTGGATATGTGATTTGGTTTTCGACAACTTGAGGCGCTTGCCCGGGATATGGCGTGCGAACAATTACCTGGACATCCGACAGATCCGGGATTGCATCAACCGGCGTCTCACGAATGGCCCAAATACCCGCAACTCCTATCATGAATGCGAGGGCCAAGATGACGAACCTGTTGGCGAGCGAAGAACGAATGATGGCCGTGATCACTGCGTAACACTCCCATCAAGCGCGACCTCTAACAGCGTCATCGAAAAGTCGGGATTGCGGCGAAGGATCAAAGAAACATCAATCCCTACAGGCAAGTTAGAAACCTCAATCCCCTCCGCAACCGGGAAATCCATGGTCATGCCCGGCATGCCGATCTCAGTCATCGGACCGTGTGTTACGTTCGCGGTACGCGCGTTCGGGTCGATACTGTTAATCCGGCCAGAAACCTGAAGTGGCGGTGCAATAGGCGTTGCCGCAGCCAACACCATTGTCATGCCATCTGCACGCGCGAAAGTCAGAGTCATTTCAGAACCGACTTCGAGCATGCTTGTGTCCAATGTAGGTTCTAATGGGAAATCCATGGTCATTCCGGGCATGCCAATCTCAGTCATCGGCCCGTGAGTGATGGTTGCCGTTCCCGCCTCAGCATTAACGAGGTTGATCGTGCCGGTGACTACAATCGGTGGAGCAGAAGGCGTGTCGGTTTCTTCGGGTTCAACGGAATCCGTCGGCGGCGAGCCCTCTTCGCGAATTGCCACAATCGAGAACATCCCCCCTTCTCCCTCAGCCAGATCAAACTCAATTGGCATGTCGATTGGCACGGTAGTGAGATCTACTCCTACAACAGGCAAATCCATTGTCATGGCGGCCCAACCGAGCTCGGGGATCGGTCCGTGCTCAAGCGTCAATTTGCCGTCTGAAGTGACGGCGCGCGCGATTCCGGCACCAGTTCCGGCAATACCATCGTCTGGTGCAAGCTCCATCAGGCTCAGAAGCCCATCCGCACCCCGTGCGATCACGAAAGCGACTGCGTCGCCTGCACTCAAGCTGTCGAGCGAAACACCAGACCTCACCGGAAACTGCGAAGTCATTGCGGGCCAATCGAGGCTTTCGAGAACATCGTGACGAACAGTTGCCATACGATTTTGGGCATCGAGTGAAACCAGGGTGCCTGCCCCGCGTGCTGGTTCGGTATCCGTTGGTGCCATTCGGGTGAAACCGGCGCTCAAAGCACTTTCACTGTCGATTAGAAACTGTGCGGATGCGACAACTTCCTCACCAGGTTCAAGCCCTTGCAGAACTTCTGTTCGACCCCCCTCGCCGAAACTGTCTCGAAGACCTGTAGTCACCAGTCTCGGGCGAAAAGTACCATCGCCTGTTTTTAAGATGACGCGTTCCGCCGAACCGGTACGAATTAACGCCTCTGATGGAACAGTGAGAACATTTCGGCTTTCATCCGGTATAAGGCTAACACTGCCAAACATGCCCGGCCGCAGCACGCCGTCGGTGTTATCGAAACTAAGCCTTACGGGAAGAGTTCGGGTTTGCGGATCAAGCTCAGGGTAAACATAGTCGATGTCGCCTTCGAAGGTGCGACCGGGTAGGTGCTCGAACCTTGCTATCGCGCGCATATCTTCCGACAAACGTGCAATATCTCGTTCAAATACATCAACGATCAGCCATACTTCAGAAAGATCGGTTACCGAAAAAGCAAGCGTGCCTGGCTGCAGGTACATGCCATCGGCGGCATTCAGAGCTATGACGACACCGTTTTGAGGTGCCTCAATTTCCACATTTCGAACCAACTCACCGCCCGCCTCAATCTCAGCAACCTGACGAGCGGACATACCGTGGCTGATCAACTTATTGCGCGCCGCGTCCAAAATCCGCGGGTCACCAGCTTCGACTGCGCGTACAAGATCGCCGGTCGCAGCTGCGATCAGTGGTGAAAAGAGTTCAAATAAAACTTGCCCCTTCTCAACGCGATCACCGACCGCTCGAACTTTCAGTTGCTCAATCCAACCTTCAACACGCGTATGAACGTGATTGGTCAGGTGTTCGTCAAAGCCGACGAAACCCACCGTTTCGATGCGAGGTTCGATATCAGTCATGCGTGCAACCGCAGTTCGCACACCAATTGCGTTGATTTCCGCAGCGCTCAGGGTGACTTCTTCAGGGTCGCCGGTAGGTTCCTGCCCAGAATAAACCGGGATCAAGTCCATACCCATCGGCGATTTTCCAGGTCCAGGCTGCCGAAAATTCGGATCCATCGGTGCTACCCAATAAAGGACCTCTGGTTCGTTCGACTGGCCCTGATCAATTGGATTCAGGTACAGTCTTTCAAGAAAGACACCTCCACCCAGGCCAATCGCCAAGGCAAGTACTGATAGTGCCGCATATCTTCCACGCATAATAATCTCCTGACGGTCGCAGTGCATGCTCGAACCGAAACAACATGAAAACCCGCGCTGACGGGCCTGTGGATGTTAGGAGATTTGTGGAGGACGATCGGGCGTCAGAGGCGCTTGAGAGTTGTGGATGTCGGAATCCATGTTACGGTTTTTCTGGCCAAAAGCTTCAGCCAAAACCGCAAGTCCTACGTGGGTCGGATATTCGCCAACACAACAGATACCGGAATGACATTCTCCGCTGTGATTTACGTGGCTATCCGTGTGGATTTGGCCAGTCGTCGGATGCAAACCGCTATGGTCGTGTTTGAAGTCTGATGACTTTGCAGCCATTGAAACGCCGTGAGGCTCAGAGGTGCTACTGTTTTTGACGTCACTGCTCGCGACCACAACAGTGCCGACGAAGGTCATCGCCAAGCAGACGCATGTCAGAAACGTCATTCGCAACACTGAGAAAAACTTCCACTTCATCCCGTGCAGTTAGGACGAACGTAACGAGTGTTCAAGCCAGTCGGAGGAAAAAACAGGTGAGTTGGTGCGCTGTATCGAAATGAAGCGGATTCCCGCGAATACACGTAACAAACTGCCAAAATAGGAGGCAGTTCATACGATGAGCGCATCTAAGTTTGGCCGAGGTTCTTCAGGATCGGGCAGTCGGGACGGTGGTCTCCGGCACATTCATCGATTAAATGAGACAGTGTAGCATGCATGGCCTTCAGGTCCGCGATCTTGGCATCTATTTCTTTTAGGTTCTGTTTGGCGATATCCTTCACGTCCGCGCTTGCGCGTTCTTTGTCCTCGTACAACGCCAGTAGTGAACGGCAATCCTCAATGGTAAAGCCCAATGAGCGGGCCCGCCCGATGAAGGCCAGTTTGTGCAGTTCCTTTTCGTCGAAATGTCGATACCCGTTCAGACTGCGCCTGGGTTTGATGAATCCGATATCCTCGTAATAACGGATGGTTTTGGCAGGCAGACCCGAACGTTCTGCTACATCTCCGATATTCACAGCGGTTCTCCTATTCTATTCAGCAGGCGCTGATCGCAGCGCCTGCTCTTCATTCTGCGAGATCTGTTCTCGCCCAACTTTGATCGGCTTAACCCAGCGCAACCGCAGCGCGTTGGTCAGGACAAATACACTGGACAGCGCCATGGCACCTGCAGCCAAAACCGGCGACAGCAACGGGCCGCCAAACGGATAGAGCACCCCCGCTGCAACCGGTATGAGCAGCGTGTTGTAGCTGAAAGCCCAGAACAGGTTTTGGCGGATGTTACGCATGGTGCGCTGACTAATATCGAAGGCGTTGACCACGCCTGTCAGGTCGCCTGACATCAGAACGACGTCAGCCGCCTCGATGGCGATGTCAGTGCCTGTCCCGATCGCAATTCCTACGTCAGCCGCCGCCAGAGCGGGGGCATCATTGATGCCATCACCCACAAAGGCCAGTTTTCCGCCATTTGAGCGCAGATCTTGCAACGCGGATACTTTACCCTCTGGCAGAACCTCGGCCACGACATGATCGATGCCAAGCTGCGCCGCGATGGATTTGGCTGTAGCGGTATTGTCGCCGGTAATCATCGCTACTTTCAGCCCCAGTCCGTGCAAAGCTTCAATTGCGTCTGGCGTGGTGGTCTTGATTGGGTCCGCCACGGCGATGACGGCTGCGATAACTCCGTCTACGGAGGCATAAAGTGGAGTCTTTCCGTTGATTGCGAGTTCAGCGCCCCGATCAGACAACGCGCCCATTTCAACCCCTTCGCGACTCATCAGGCGGTCGGCCCCGATCAGGATTGTATGGCCTTCGACTGAGGCGCTTACCCCGTAACCGGTGATCGACGTGAAGTCTTCTGGCTTCGAAAGCTCCAGACCACGGGTTTCAGCCGCGCGCACGATGGCCGTGGCGATCGGATGTTCGGATGTGACCTCAACGGCAGCAACAAGGCGCAGAACCTCATCCTCGGCCAATCCTTCGGCCACAATCAGGTCGGTCAGCTCCGGACGCCCTTCGGTCAAGGTCCCCGTCTTGTCCACCGCAACAACGGTGGTTTCCTGCAGCATTTGCAAGGCGTCGCCCTTTCGAAACAGGACACCCATCTCGGCCGCGCGGCCGGTGCCGACCATGATTGAGGTGGGTGTGGCCAACCCCATGGCGCAGGGGCAAGCAATGATCAGTACCGCAACCCCGGCTACCAACGCCAAGCTGAGCGCAGGATCGGGTCCGAACAACATCCAAACCAGCACAGTCATTACGGCCACAGCGATCACTACCGGCACGAACCACAGCGTGATGCGGTCAACCAAGCCTTGAATCGGAAGCTTGGCACCCTGTGCTTGTTCGACCATTTGAATGATCTGGGCCAACATAGTGTCTGCGCCGATCTTTTCAGCCCGGTACGTCAATGCGCCCGCGCCATTAACTGTTCCGCCGACCACAGTTGCGCCCTCGGTCTTTTCGGCAGGAACCGGCTCGCCGGTGATCATGCTTTCATCGACATATGACGCGCCGGTCACTACGGCACCATCCACCGCGATTTTTTCGCCCGGTCGAACGTGCACAATATCCCCTACAACGATCTGCTCGATCGGTAGCTCGACAACCGATCCGTCGCGCTCAACGCGCGCTGTTTTTGCCTGCAGACCGACCAGTTTTCGGATCGCTTCACCAGTTCGCCCCTTGGCGCGCGCCTCGAGGAACCTCCCCAGCAATATGAGAACCACGATCACCGCTGCGGCCTCGTAGTAGACGTTTGCGGTTCCGGCGGGAAGAACACCCGGCGCAAAGGTGGAAACAAGCGAGAACCCATAAGCCGCCGAAGTGCCCAGAGCCACCAGAGAATTCATGTCCGGCGCGCCTTTGAACAAGGAAGGGAATCCCTTAGTATAGAACTGCAAACCTGGCCCAAAAAGAACGATCGTGGTTAGAAGGAATTGCAGGTAATAGCTGTTCTGGATGCCGATCGTGCTCGCTATCAGGTGGTGCATGCCCGGAATAACATGCGAGCCCATTTCAAGGATAAAGACCGGCAAAGCGAGCAAGGCGGCAAAGCTTGTTCGCCGGGCCAATTGGCGAATCTCTTTGGCTTTGCGGTCTTGTGGTTCGGTCTGCGTCGCGGATCGCAGGCTCGCCGGATAGCCAGCAGATGCCGCAAGCGCCGCGATGGCTTCGGGTGTTGTGACTCCCTCAGCATAACGTACAGTTGCACTTTCGGTGGCCAGATTGACCGACGCGGACAAGACGCCATCATCTGCTTGCAATGCCCGTTCAACGCGCCCCACGCACGATGCGCAGGACATGTTCTGAATATCCAGCGTTACCTCTTCCGTCCGTGCCAGATATCCGGCGCTGTTTAACGCATCAGCAATGGCCGCTTTATCGGCTGGATCGCGGAAATCGACCTGAACGCTTTCGCTGGCGAGATTAACCGAAGCGGCATCTACCCCTGGCACATCTTTCAACGCGCGCTCAACCCGCCCTACGCAGGACGCACAGCTCATACCCTGAACTTGAAACCTTGCATGTGAAATTTCAGTCATATTGTCACCACCAATGTTCTGCTGACGGGAAACATAAGGGTTCCAGCAAGTGGAAGGTCAAGGGATGGGGCTGACTTTCTTTGCCACTAATTTTGACGATCCAATAATCACGACTTGACCTTCCTGTGCTGGAATACTTTAGCCGGGACGACGGAACACAGGAGCAAACATCCATGACGACCCTAAATATCCCGGATATGAGCTGCGGGCACTGCAAGTCAGCTATCGAAAAAGCCGTTGCCACGGTGGATTCCTCCGCACAGTTGGACTTTGACATGGAAAACCGCAGGGTACGTGTCTTAAGCACCAATTCACTTGATCATATCCTTGCAGCGCTGAAGTCCGAGGGATACGAAGCCACGATCGCATGATAAACTTAGGAGCGCACATGCTGTCGCCCCCTTGGTTCTATCTTGCGTCTCTGACTGCCACGATTAACCGGGTCATTTCATCTTCGGTGATCAGACCCGGGGCAAGCGCATCTCCAATCACAAACGAAGGAGTGCCACTGAAGCCAAGCTGTCGGGCCAATTCCATGGAAATCTGAATATGCGCGTCGACTTCCGGCGCTTCCATATCTGCGCGCAATTGATCCTCGTCCAGGCCAAGTTCCCGAACAACTTTCAGTACACTGGCCTCAGTGGCACGACCGTTCAGAGCCATAAGCGCCCAATGAAATTCTTCGTATTTTCCCTGGTTTCGTGAGGCCAGCGCAGCGCGTGCCGCGAAGTCGGAACCTTCTCCAAGTATGGGCCATTCTCGATAAACAATTCGCACATCGGAATCGCCCGCGATTACGTTCTTCACGACCGGGGCAGCGCGTTTGCAATATGGGCAGTTATAGTCGAAAAACTCGACCACGGTTACATCGCCTTCCGGGTTTCCGATTACAGGCGCATTCGGATCCTGTTCCAGCAATTCACGCTGATTTTCCAAGACGCTTCCAATTGCTTCGGCTTTTGCCTGATCCTCGCGCTGTTGAAGCAATTGAATCGCCTGCATGATGATCTCAGGGTTTTCCAAAATGGCTTCGAGAGCCAGCCGTTTTACATCGGAGTCAGACAGCTCGTCGGCGCGTGCCATAGGAATGCCAATCGACATGGCGATAGCGACTAAGCCTGCAAGTATTCGTTTCACATCAGTTTCCTTCCGTTTGTTCTGCTTCGGTGCGTTGCTCTTGCAGCTTGCGTTCCCGATCCGGCCAACTCTCCTTGATGAAGGCGAGGATGTCCCAGATATCCTGATCCGACAGAGTGTCCCCGAAGCCTGGCATGCCGCTTTTGACGTCAGCGACACCCATCTGTTTCAAAGTTTGGTCCCCGCCAAACTTTGTATAGTCGAACAACAGCTTGTCGCCGTGATGCCAGGTATGCCCGGTTCGGTCATGCGGGGGCGCCCGCAAGACGCCATCCGGATCAGGTGTTTGCCAATCCTGCTGACCCTCCAAATTTGCCCCGTGGCATGACGCGCAGTTTTCGGCGTACAAAACTGCACCACGTGCCGAATCCGCTGATGCACTGTTCTGCGCACGCCCACTCAGGCCCCAGCCAGCGACCGCGACAATGATCACTACAGCAGCCAGTGACACCCATTTCGCCGAACTCTTGTTCATCATGCCACGCTCAGCCAGGTCTTCATACCAGCGGCCTGATGCGACAGCATATGGCAATGAAACAGCCAATCCCCCGGGTTATCCGCAACGAACGCAATCTCCCGCTTTTCTATCCGGTCAACCAGGATTGTGTCCCGCAGCGGCCCTAGGTTGCCGTTTGGCAGAACTTCCTGAAAGTGCGTCCCGTGCAAGTGCATAGCGTGCGGAAAGACGGTGTCGTTCTGCATCTGAATCCGGACTATGTCGCCACGCGAAACGGCAGCAAGGGGGTTTTCAGGTAACCCGGCGACACCGTTGAATGTCCAGATCTGCCCTTCCTGAACCAATTCATTGGTGCTCATGACCTGGCCGTTAAAAGTGCCTTGACGCAGTCCGCCCATCGCCCCGCCTTCCATCACTAATGGGATTGTCAAAGCGTCAGAAACATCTTCGAGAAAGGAAACAGGGTTGGGTGGCAGGGCTTCTATTGCACCGCGGTTTGCGGATGCACCGCTTCCCGAAACCGGGATTTCAGCAATGACAAACGATTCATCGCGTTCGTGAAGAGTTATTTGAACGGCTTCGTTCGATTCCGCTGTGACATCAACAATTAAGTCTGCTCGCTGTGCAGGCCCAAAAACAAGGGTTTCAAAATCCTCTGGCTGCCTTACAGGCATGCCATCATAAGCGACCAGTTTCCCGTTTGCGCCACCTACTGAGACATACATGATCCGATCAGTTGCCACGTTGACCATTCGAAGTCGCAAACGCTGGTTTGTCAGAACTTCTGTCATGGGCGATATGTGTGCGTGAACGTAGTTTCCCATTCGGCCTGCATGCGTCCAGTCATGCATCGCGCCGAAATCATCGACGATTTGGGCGTCCTGACCCAACCTCCAGTCATCCAGCAGGATCGTAATGTCATGATCCGTGTCCGGCGGGTCCATTTCGTCGACGATGAACGCGCCGTAAAGGCCCCTGGCCACTTGTTCCGTTGACTGGTTATGAGAGTGGTACCAGAAGGTTCCTGCATCCTTCAGAGGCAAGTCATACTGAAACTCGCCGCTTGTTGGTACAGCCTCCTGTGTAAGACCCGGCACCCCATCCATGTTGTTTGGAACCCGCAGTCCATGCCAATGGATTGCCGTAGGCTGAGGCAGTGAGTTCAGGAGTGTCCGGCGAACCGTTTCGCCCTGCCGGGCACGAATTTCGGGGCCCGGAACACCGCCATCATATCCCCATATCTCGGTTTCAGGATAGCTGTCGGGGGCAACACGTGCCAATCCTGAACGCGCCTCGATTATTCGGGGGGCGGTAGCCGCCCTCCCGATAGTCGGCACTGCGATTAGTGCCGACGTGCCTGCAACGAATTGCCTGCGATTGAGCTTCATGAGGACTTCCCTCCAAAGAAAATTTGATCTCTCACTCGATTACCCCCCGTCGTGCACATCCAGCAGATAGGTCGCCATTGCCTTCCGGTCTTCGTCTGTCAGAAAGCTGGTGCCATAGTTTACGACCTCTCCCATGGCGCCGCCGAAGACATCGCCATCAGGCATGACGCCGGTGCGCAACGCGTAGGCCAAATCATCTACCGTCCAACCACGCTTTTGCAGGGTCTCAAAGTCGATGGCCGGTGCCTTGTCACCGCCCGGCAGAGAGTCACTTCCCTTGAAGTGTTCCGTGTCCGAATTTCTTGCGCCAGCCAGGTTCCTCCCGGTGTGGCAGGCCGCACAATGTGTGGCACCTTCGACCAGTAGCCGGCCCCGGTTCCACACTTCGTCATTGCCCGGCACGGGATCAGTGCGGGGTGGTTCCAGAAAAGCCGCGCGCCACAGCTTCAGGCCCCATCTCTGATTGAAGGGGAACGCCATTTCCTGTTCTTTTGACGGTTCCGCTACCGGTGGAACTGTTTGCCATGCGGCCCAGAGATCGGCGATGTCCTGATCCGTGAAATTGGCATAGAATGGATAAGGAAAGGCCGGGTAATAGGGTTGTCCGCCGGGTGATACGCCTTGACGCACCGCGCGGGCGAACTCCTCGATTGTCCAATCACCGATCCCGTGATCGGGATCTGTGGTCAGGTTCGGCGAAAAGAGCGTGCCGAACGGGGTATCCAACTCCACCCCACCGGCCAAGGCCGCGCCCCCTTTGGCAAAATCTGTGTGGCAAGCGATACAACCACTTGCCCTTGCCAGATACGCCCCGCGGTTAACGTCACCCTGAATGTCGAGAGCTTGTAAGGGCTGGCCAATCGGCCAAGCCATCACAGCAACAAGTCCCGCTGACGCCGCTACGGCGGCAGCAAGGCCCAATCGGAATATCGGTCTCATGACGCATTCCTATTCCGACCGAAATTGCGTGTGACACGCCGAGCATGTCTGGCTCAGCATCATGAACACACCATCTGCCGGCATTTCAGAAAGTTGTGCCTGGTTTGGACTGCCGCCCATCATTCCGGCACCCATCATAGAACCGCCACCCATCATGGATGCGCCGCCCATCATGCCCGAACCATGGCCCGACCCGGACATCATCAACCCGTTGTCCGCCGCAAGCACAAGGCCTTCAGAGTAGGATTCCAACTGCCTGGCTAACTCTGCAAATGAACCCCAATCCTGCCAGATCTCCGATTTGGCCTCCGAGGGTTTGCCATCAGATCCCTCTGGAAACAGCTTTGTCATGCTCTCGCCAGCGTGACGCCCGATTTTCTTGGCCTCGCTTCGTACCGTTTGCGCATTGTAGGGCGTTTTCCCCTGCATCATCGGCGTAAGGATCTTCATGCTGTCCTTCATCGCGGACATACCATCCATGCGTTCTTTGACGATGCCGGTTGCGCCACCATGCGCCAGGGCGGCGGCTGCAAACAGAGAAACCAGGGCAACGCCTGTGGTCATTTTCAGAATGTTCATTGTTTTGTCCTTGTCGTCTGCTTCGACGCGCCCAGGTTGAGCGCAATTCGACTGGTCAGATCAGGACACGCGGCGGTGGTGGGTCAAACGCCGCGATACCGAGAACCCGGTATTGGGCTCGAGGGATCGAGTATCTTTGTTCAGTATCTTGGGGGCCAGGCGGTGGTGGACCCATCGAAAATAGACCAACAGCGTTGCAAATCGTTCCGCCATGACAATGTCCGGGATGACCCTGCTTGACATGCTCAACGTCCGCGGAGTCCGTTTGGTCAATCACGTGCTGAGAACCACTGCCATGTGCATGAGCAGAATCGGCCGTCACAAGCAGCCCGCCAATGGTCAGCACCATTGACAGTATGATGTAACGAATTGCACTGCCCATTCGGCTCGTCACCTTCAGAAAATCCCGTTTTCCTGCTGCAGCTCTCTGATATACGCCACGATGCCCTTCACATCCGCACGGGTCAAGCCATCGACCGGCGGCATATTGCCGAACTTCCAATGGTGTGCCCGAACTCCATTCTGGACTGCCGCATAAAATGACTCGTCCGAATGGTGGCTTGGTTCATAGATTTTATGCACCAAAGGTGGTGCAAGGCCTTCCAGACCTGTTGCATTCGCGCCATGGCACGCCGAGCATTTGGCGTCGAATGCCACTTTGCCGACGGCCGCAAATTCGCTTAGCTGGTCCGGCAGAGTGACGTTTTCGATTGGGTCTCCTTGCTCCAGTGCTGACGTATCGGGCGGCGTCATCGAGTGACCTGTTGGTTGCTGATTTAAGTTGTAGACGAACGCGGCGGCGCCTGCGATCACTACTCCGCCGATCAAGAGTGTAAGTTTATCCATCTCTGTTCTTCACATGATTGTCAGTTCTTAGGTTCAACGCGCGCAAAAAAAATCGGCCTGACCAAGGTCAGATCAGTTTTACCTGAGTGCCCACAGTGGCCAGTTCGAACAATTCCGCAATCTGCTCGTTGTACAAGCCAATGCAGCCGTTGGAGGATCTTCTCCCGATCTTGCGCGTGTCGTTGGTGCCGTGGATCCGGTAGTATTGCCAGCTCAAATAAAGTGCATGTGTCCCCAGAGGATTCTCCGGACCCGGGCCCACATAATCGGGCCAAGCGGGGTTGCGCTTTTTCATTGCTGGTGTCGGTCGCCAAGACGGCCCTTCGACCTTGCGAGTAACTGTGGTGTAGCCCAGCCTTGTAAGGTCTTCCGTCAGCGGTACGCTGGTTGGATACATTCGGTAGACGCTTTCGTCTTCCGACCAATATTGCAGGACCTTGGACTGTGTATCGGACAGGATCACACCATTCTTAAGCGTATCAAAGTGGTCCTGCCATTTAGCAACGCGGAATGAGGAAACATTGCGGCGCGTCCCCTCAGTTGCCGTTGATTGGGCCCAAACGGCCGGTGCTGGAAAAAGCGTCGTCGCAGCAAACGCGGCAATCACTCCACGTCGCGTAACAACCTTTCCTTCTTTGCTCCGTTTCATGCCTGCCATCCCAAAGTTTATTCTTTTTTTCCGACTCAAATAACTCGTATGCCCGGTTCCTGCGCTGGAAGGTCAACACGCAAATGACATTTCATATGGGATGTCTCGTCTGAATTGTCGTTGCCGTTGGCGCAGGGATATTTCCTTAGAAGGCGGACCCAAATCATCAAGTCATTGTGGAAAAGCAATTTTTCTTGGACGTAACTCCAGGCTGCTTTAAGCAAAACCTGACTTTCTTGAATCAACCGAACACAAAAAAGCAACGCTAACAATTGCTTAGTTCTTGGTGAATTGATGTGATCACCCGTCGATGCGAGGGTAGCAGGCACTACAAATGACAATCACAGTGGACTAAACACCATGTCCTTCAGGAAAGCTTTCCAAGCACTGGCCGCACTTTTGTTCATCGGCGCTTGTACCGAAACAACGTCAATATCTGCAGATAGCGAGCCCGGAACGCTTTCCCAAGTTCCTGACGCCGTAGCCCAGATTGCTGCTCCGGGCCAGGACCTGAACGCAGTGAAAATCATGCCTGAGGACGGTTGCTATTGGTATCGCTATGTTGGGCCAGTTGAAACAACCTACCTACCACTTAGGACTATTGAAGGGCGCCCAATCTGTACGCGCGCCTGACAAGCGCCTGTCAGCTGGTCGCGGTCAGAAGCCGCTCGGGAGGGTAGAGATGAGCCGTGGACCCTGGCCTGACACGATCATAAAGCCCGATGATATGTGGCATCGCCATCCTTACGCAGCCAGAACTTGCGCGACCTCCGATAGATCTTGGATAAGGCGTTCCGTGAATTCGCAGGTATGTGTCGCGACCACCTTCGAACAGATAAAACGCCCTTGATCCCAATGGGTTTGTCGGCCCACCGGGCACACCATCTGCGAATTGCGCATATTCATCAGGGTCGCGCTCAATCATTTCGGCTGTAGGAGTCCAACGCGGCCATTTGGCCTTTCGCTTGATCGTGTAGACTCCGGGCTCGTAAAGATTGCCTCGGGCAATGGCTACGCCGTAACGCATTGCTGTGCCACCGTCTTCGATGAAATACAGATATCGTGCCACCGCGTCGACATGAATGTCACCCGGAGTAAGTGGTCGATTGGTTTGCACACGCTGAGGCAGGAAACGTGGGTGTAAACCCCAGGGATTGGATGTTGCGGGATCAAAATTGGCTGGAGTTACTTGCGCATCCCACTCCGACCATTGCGAGGCCGCCGCCGACGTCACTCCAAAAACCGGCTGAGAGAAAATGGCGAGCGAGGCTGCAACAAAATGTCGTCTGGTCAGCATTGATAGCGCTCCTATTGGCTGGTTGGTGTCTGGAGTTAGTACCCAGGGGATTAGACAATCCGCGACGGGGGAAGATTTGTCCATTCAATTATTCGTTCGATATCGCTTCGACCCACCCGCGAGTTTTCAAGGCTTAAAGTGACCTAGGCAGCTTCGTGTTTAACCTGAAACTTCACCAGGCGTCGGGACGACAATGCCTGCTGTTCATACCCCTAAAAACTTCCCTGTTCCGGCCGTGTCTATGCACCAAGTAAGGCCCAAGCAAATGCTGGACTGGTTTGACAGCGTCAAATTCGCTTCGCGCCAAAACAGCTTGACCTTCCATCGTGGGAAGGCGTTAGCAGAGGTCTCCAATCCAAATTTTGGAGTTGAATGTGAAAGAAAAACAGACTGCAAACGCGCCGCAGGCGTCAGTACCGGTTAGCGGCGGCAAGATAATGAAATGGGGCATGATGGTATGTTGCATTGCCATGATAACGCCGATCGCTCTCTACTTGATCGCCGGCGGGACGGTTGGTGGGCTTTCTGACTCCTTGGGTCTTTTCGCACCGTTGATCCTGTGCCTCGGAGCCCATTTCTTTATGCACAAGGCGATGGAAAAATCCTGTCATTCGAACAAATCTGAATCGGAAAGACCAAAGGCAACAGACGCCGCGGTCGGACCGAACCCAGTACACCGGCAATAATCTTCAATCATGAAGCTTTGGTGCTCAAGGTTGGCCGCCATGTCGCTGGCCGCTCTTTCGCTGGCGGCTTGCGCACCACGCCCTAAACTATGCCCGCTGCAACCGCCGCAGCCTGAATACGCCCTGCCCCAAGGTTGCCGGGTTCAATGGGAGGGCGCGGATGGCGGGGCCTATTTCATCTGCGAAGACGGGCGCGAAGGTTTCGTGAGCTGATCGTGGGGATGTGACATTCCGGCTCGTTGACCCTCCAGCGCTGGAATCTGGCAGAGACGGGTGCAAAACAACCGATGGCAACGCGCAATGGCAAGAACACTCCTAAATTTATGTATTATGATCTTGGGGTTAATCTTTGGCCAGACTTCCGCCGGGACAAGCCTTGCAGCTACATCCCAAGCGTATGAATCAGAGCCCCTGGTCGCACACATAATTACCGCGCAGGACGGGATCGCGCCTGACGTCAAGACGATCACTGCAGGACTGCATCTGAAACTGGGCGAAGATTGGAAAACCTACTGGAAGTCGCCTGGTGAGGTGGGAATTCCGCCCAAGATCACTTGGAACGGCTCGCAAAACGTCAGCGACGTACAGTTTCACTGGCCCGCGCCGATCCGTTTTCGCGCCTTCGGGATCGAGAATTTCGGGTACAAGGACGAAGTGGTCTTTCCGCTGACCGTCACACTCGAGAACCCCGGAGCGCCAGTTGACTTGAAGGCCGCTGTGACAACGCTGATCTGTTCCGATATCTGTGTGCCGGTCGAGTTTTCGCTGGACTTGTCGCTGACTCAGGGAACGGGTCGGGATCAGGACTCGGCCCGGCTTATAAATGCCTTTCTGTCGCGGGTGCCAACCACGGGAAACACAAGCGGAATGAAGTCCGACGCCGCGACCCTGGATACCGAGTCCGAGATGCTGACGCTGAATTTCACCAGCGACCTGCCCTTTGATGCGCCTGATGTCTTTCCCGACATGGGACGTGACACCGCGTTTGGTGCACCCGACATCCGGCTCGCTGGCGACAGGCGTCAGCTATGGGTGCAGTTCCCGGTCCTCGCTCTGGCACAGGACCCCCCCGCCTTGTCCGTCACGGTTACCGACACCAACCGCGTGGCCGAGTTTTCGCCCCGTACCGACGCTCCCCCTACCCCGCCACCATATGAGATCGCGGCCGCCGAAACTTCAGCCAGCGCGCTGGTCTGGATCATTTTGCTGGCGGTGGGCGGCGGGTTGATTCTGAATGTCATGCCCTGCGTACTGCCAGTGCTTTCGATCAAGCTTTCCTCGGCGGTAAAGGCTCGCGACCGCTCTGCGGCTCAGATTCGCGCCGGGTTCCTGGCTTCGGCAGCCGGAATCCTGACATTCATGTGGCTGTTGGCGGCTATCACCATTGCGGCGCGGTCGCTGGGCTATTCCGTCGGCTGGGGCATCCAGTTCCAGAATCCGCTTTTCCTTGCGGTGATGATCGTGGTGCTGGCGGTTTTTGCAACCAGCCTCGCGGGCTTGTTCGAGATCACGCTGCCGCAGTCGCTGAACACCCGGCTTGCCCATGTCGAAAAGGGCCGCGTGTCGCTGGTCGGGGATTTCCTGACCGGAGCCTTCTCAGCAGTTCTGGCGACGCCCTGCTCGGCCCCCTTCCTCGGCACGGCGGTGGCCTTTGCCCTGACCGGCCGACCGGTGGATATCGTGGCGATCTTCACCGCAATGGGGGTCGGGCTGGCCATTCCTTACCTGCTGGTTGCAGTGCACCCGAAACTTACCGCCGCTCTGCCTAAACCGGGGCGTTGGATGGTGGGATTAAAATGGGCCCTGTCGGCGGCACTGCTGACCACGATCGGCTGGTTGGTCTGGGTGATGGTCGGGGTGGCCGGAGACACTGCTGCAACTGCTACCGTGCTGGCTGCAACTGTTCTGGTCCTGTTGATCTGGAAAAGTACGATGATGCCACCCGTTTTGCGCTGGACAGCCCTGTTGCTGACGCTGACCGCAGCGTTTGCCGCACCGGTTGCGATTGCCGGCAAAGACCGGTCCAGGCTGCTTGAACCAGCCGGAGAGATCCCTTGGATTACCTTCAGCCGCCCCGAAATCGCCCGCCTTGTGTCGCGCGGCGAGGTGGTTTTCGTCGATGTCACAGCCGACTGGTGTCTGACCTGCAAGGCCAACAAAGCGCTGGTGCTGGAACGCGGCGAGGTTCTGGCAACACTGCAATCGGACAAAGCAATTCCGATGCAGGCCGACTGGACCCGCCCCGACGATGTGATCGCCCGTTTCCTTGAGGACAATGGACGGTTCGGGATCCCCTTCAACATCGTCTACGGCCCGTCGGCCCCCGAAGGCATCGCCCTGCCAGAGATCTTGACCACGAACGCCATTCTCGACGCGATGGAACAGGCCGCGCCGATTGCGGGCGGAGCCGTGGAAAGCGGATCCTGACCCCGGAGTTCACATATCCCGGACGCGGTTGCTCTGCTGCGCTAAACGCATGGTCTCGTGCTCTTCCATATCCAGTATCGCCTGAAAGAGTTCGCGTGCCTCGGGTATCTCGGCACGCCCGTGCAAATACCGATATAAGTCGATCACCTGATTGTGAAGATCGAAGACCGCTTCGCAGATCTCATCGACGCTCATCTGTGCGAACGGCCTGTCGCAGGCGCGATGTGGGTCGATCGGCTCATTGCCCAAATAGTCATATACCCAGGTGTTGAGCGCTTTGGGATCGGCTCGTTTCACGAAACCATCGACGATTTTCTCCAGAGCAGCCTCATGATCGGCGAGGTAGGTAAGCAACATCCTGGCCAGCTCCTGCTCTGACTGTGTCGAACAGTGGGCCAAACATTCGGCGAGCCAATGATGCATTTCCCGCGTCCAGACAATTAGATCAGAAAACGTTTCAACTTTCATGGTCTCAACCTCCTAAAGATCGGCATGCGATAGCCTAAACCGGAATTTTCCAGATGGCTCACTGGGCATCAGCGCGAAGTCGGCGCCGGCCCGATCCACGCCGGGCTGCGGGAATCAACCCCCCAGTTCCAGCAATGCCCGGTCGATTGCCACCTTGCGCGGATCCCCCTGCGGCAGGTCATCCGCCAGATCCCTTGCCCTGCCATAGGCGTTCCGGGCGCCGTCGGTCTCGCCCAGCACCGAATAGGCGTTGCCCAGCCGCATCCAGCCGTCCAGATCGCCTGGGTTTTCCTGCATCCGGCTCGCAAGCCGTTCGACCATCGAGCGGATGAAGGCCTGCCGGTCTTCGTCTGACATCTCCTCGGCCGCCGCCACCTGATCGGCAGTTGGGCCGGGCATGGAAGGGGCAAAAGCCGCCAGATTCACCGGAGCCCGTCCGATCGACGGGGCGATGCGGTTAAGCTGGGCCACAAAACTCTCCATCCATGGCCGGAACTCCTCTTCGGCGTCCATCCGCGTCTTCAGTAGGTCATAGGCCTTATCAGGCGATCCAGCCTGCTCCAGACCAATGGCTTTGTAGAATGTCGCTGCTGGGTTCGATGGGTCCAGTTCCAAGGCTCGTTCAAACGCCCGATCGGCCTTGGGCGTAACGACACCGTCATCGGCATAGACCAACGCCTCGCCATATTGCGACACCAGCGCTGAATTCGCATTGGGTCGGTCCAGCAACCCCTCGAACGCGTCTGCGGCATCTCCAAAGCGTCCCATACGCATATAGGTCTGAGCCAACAACACCCATCCCTCGGTTGGCCCGCCGGTTTCATCCGCCTCAAGCCGCGACTTCAGGCGCACGGCAAGGTCGGCGATTTCACGGGCTTCGGCCTGCTCCCCCTCGCGTTGGGCAAATGGCTGGCTGGGGATGTAGGGACTACCCAGTTGCCAATAAAGACCGGCTCCGAGCGCTGGAACTACCAGCGCGGCAAGTAAAATCAGCGCACGCCCGGAATGGCCCATTATCGCTTTGTCGTCCGATTGCCGGTCAATCGCCTTCAGGCGACGTTCTATCTCGGCTCTGGCGGCCTTGGCCTCTTCGGCTGAGATAATTCCTCGTTCCAGGTCCTTCTCCACTTCGCCGATCTGGTCGGAAAAGATGGCAGAGGCGCTTTCGCGTCTCGACAAGTCCGAGGTCTTGCGCCCCAGGCCGGAGAGGGCGAGCGTCAGAAACACCGCCACGGCCATGAATGAAAAGATAATCCAGATCATGCGTGCGGCTCCGTGAGTGAATGGTTTTCGGGATTCCGTTCTTCGCTCGCGCCGCGTTCCGTCTCTTGTTTTCGCGACTTCCGATATCGGCGCGCATTTTGGGTCAATACCGCTGCAGTCGCGATACCACCCAGCCCCAGGATGACGATAGGCGCAACCCACAGAATGTAAGTTGATGGCTTCCATGGCGGGTTGAACAGAACATAGTCGCCATAACGCGCAACCAGAAAGTCCATAACCTGCTGGTCCGTGTCGCCTGC
This sequence comes from Ruegeria sp. AD9, assembly GCF_056542305.1. Taxonomy (NCBI): domain Bacteria; kingdom Pseudomonadati; phylum Pseudomonadota; class Alphaproteobacteria; order Rhodobacterales; family Roseobacteraceae; genus Ruegeria; species Ruegeria sp. AD9. The sequence continues at coordinate 4,556 of NZ_JBQFZP010000015.1, read as the reverse complement.
CACCAGCCGTTCGCGCACAAGCAGACGAAGGTCGCGCGCCACGCCAGCGTTAGAACTGTCGATGTCTTGGTTCTGGCACACCACGCATCGCACCTGTTTCGAAATCGCCCGGGCCCGCTCTTCCAATACCGGATCTGCAAGTATCTCGTCGGGCTCAACCGCGAATGCCGGCTGCGACACCAGCATCGCCAGAGTGACCGCGGTAATTACAATGCGACGTATCATGACGCCTCTCCTCCGGCCGCCCGCGCCTGATCCAGCGCGGTGCGCATCTTTGAAATTGCCTCGTCGCCCAGCACCGGGCCGACAAAACGGAATACGACCTTGCCCGCGCCATCAATCACAAAGGTCTCCGGCACGCCGGAAATCCCCCATTCGATCCCGGCTCGGCCGTCCAGGTCGGAACCGATGCGCTCATAAGGGTTGCCCAGATCGTCGAGCCATTTCCGCGCGTCCTGCGGCTTGTCTTTGTAGTTAATGCCCATCAGGCGAATGCCCTCATCGCGTACCATACGCGTCAGCACCGCATGTTCGGCCCGGCAGGGCACGCACCAGGACGCAAACACGTTGACCACGATCGGAGCTGACCCGTCATTTTCCACCAGATCGGTACTGGACAGCCCGTGGGTATCCAGCCCTTCGACCGGCGGCAAGTCGAACTCAGGCACCGGCTGCGAGATCAAAACAGACGGGATTTCGTTTGGATCGCGATCGGGATTCAGTCCCCATAGCAGGAAGGCACCCAGGATGCCGGCAATCGTAATTGGGAACAGTGCAAATAGACGTTTCATTGCCCTACTCCGCCGCCACCGCAACGGAGCTCTGCCCAGTCCGTTTTCGTGGTGCACCGACGCGTAGACGCCGATCGGAGAGTGACAAGACACCACCAAATGCTAACAATCCTGAACCTATCCAGATCCAGACCACCAATGGCTCATACAAGATACGCAGGGTCCATTTGCTCTGTTCTGATTCCGCCGCCGGTTCCGATATTGAGGCGTAAAGGTCCCCTGCCAACGTCGTTCGAATTGCTGACTCGGTCGTACTGGTACCCGCCACGAGATAGGCCCTGCGCTCGGGTTGAAGCGTGGTGACATAAGCGCCATCGCGAAATACCGTCAGTGTGGCCGCGCGAGACAGATAGTTCGGACCGCGAAGCTGTTCCACACCGTCAAAACGCACGTCGAACCCTGCTATCTCAATCTGTGTTCCGGGCTCGGCAAAAGTCACGACCTCGGATTTCCAAGCGCTGGACCCGATAAAGCCGATCATACAGACAGCCAACCCCGCATGGGCCACGACCATGCCGTAATGAGAACGCGGTAGGCTGCGGGCCCGACGCAGGGACTCGGCCAACGGTGCCTCACCCAGCTTAATTCGGCTGGCCCACTCTGTCAGCACAGCGCCCAGCAACCAAACCGCAAGGCCGATCGACACTACCGCCAAGGCTGGGCCGCCGGTATCCAGATACCACACAAGCAACGCTACGAGCAGGCTAACCCCGGCCACCCATTTGAGCCGGGACAGAACACCGCGCAAATCCGCCCGCTTCCATGACAACAGCGGCCCAATCCCCATTACAACGACTAGAACCAGCATGATCGGCACGAAACTGGCGTTGTAATAAGGTGGTCCAACCGAAATCTTTTCACCTGTCACAGCCTCAAGCAAAAGCGGATAAAGCGTACCGAATAGAACCGTCGCCGTTGCGGTGGCCAGCAGCAGGTTGTTAATAAGCAAACCGGCCTCGCGGCTGATCGGGGCAAAAAGACCGCCGCCCTCCATCTCCGGTGCGCGTATGGCAAACAGCGTCAATGAACCACCGATCGCGACAGCCAACAGCGCCAAGATGTAAATGCCGCGTTCGGGATCGACCGAAAACGCATGGACCGATGTAAGCAAGCCTGAGCGGACAATGAATGTCCCCAACAAGGACAACGAGAAGGTCAAAACGGCCAGTAGGATCGTCCAACTTTTGAAGCTGCCGCGCTTTTCGGTCACAATGGCCGAATGGAACAGCGCTGTGCCAGCAAGCCAGGGCATAAACGAGACATTCTCGACCGGATCCCAGAACCACCAGCCGCCCCAACCCAGTTCGTAATAGGCCCACCAGCTGCCCAGAACGATACCAAGTGTCAGAAACACCCAGGCCGCCAATGTCCAGGGTCGGACCCACCGCGCCCATGCCGGATCGACCCGCCCCTCAATCAGGGCAGCCACGGCGAAAGAAAATACGATAGAGAAGCCGACGTAACCCAGGTATAGGAACGGCGGGTGCATAGCCAGGCCGACATCCTGCAACAGCGGATTTAAATCCTGACCATCCAGCGGTGCCGGAAACACCCGGTCAAACGGGTTCGAGGTGAACAGCATGAATGACAGGAACCCCGCGCTGATCCAGGCCTGCACTGCCAGAGTGCGCGCCTTGAGTTTCAGTGGGATGTTCCGAGCCAACAGAGACACACCCAGCCCGAAAATCACCAATATCAGAATCCACAACAGCAGCGACCCTTCGTGGCTACCCCAGGTCGCAGCCACCTTGAAAAGCATCGGTTTCAGCGAATGAGAATTGCTGGCCACATTTAGCACAGTGAAATCGCTGACCACGAAGGACCACATCAGAGCGGCGAAGGCGATAGCAACCAGCGCTGTCAGTAGGACCGAGGTCGCAGATGCCGATCGCATCCACATGACATTGTTCCGTGCTGCTCCAATCAAGGGAAATACGCTTTGCACCAAGGACACGGCCAGGGCAAGCGCCAGGGCGAACTGCCCGATTTCCGGTATCATTCCAATCCCTCCGGATTTCCGGTTTTGCGGCCTTGTCCGACAATCCAGCGCTGGAGGGTCAAGCGCATTATTGCCGCACCCCCTTCGGCTGATGCATGCTTGACGAGCGCAAATCTGGCCGGCGGCCTTGACCTTCCAGCGCTGGAGACCCCCACCATTTCGACTTCACCGATGGACGTACCGAACACTTTGTTTTCAGGGCAGGGACTCAGGAAACAAACGAACACGAGGGCATCATGACACGGAGCAACAGCAAGATTACGTGCGTCTGGCAACGCCTCCAGGCTGTAATACTGGCTGGGGGGCTGAGCCTTGGGTCAACTGCCATGGCCCAACCGGAAACCCGTCCGGCTGACAACGTGGCGATGAACCCGCAAGCCTCCAGCAACATGTCAGGTATGGGAAGCATGTCCAGGATGATGCGCCCCGACGCGGTGCCGCCAACGGGTGTCGTTGGCGGTATGCATCCACCCGAGGGTGTTTTGATGCCTGTGTTCTCTTACATGAACATGGAGATGGACGGAAATCGTACCGGAACGCAGTCGCTGTCTACCTCGAACGTTCTGTCGCAGTATCCGATCGCGCCGCTCAGCATGAGCATGAACATGGCGATGGTCGGCCTGATGTACGGTGTGACCGACGAGATCTCGGTGATGGCGATGCTGCCCTATACCCGCAAGACGATGAAGCACCAGACCCGCATGGGCCAGACCTTTAAGACCAGGGCACAGGGGTTTGGCGATCTGAAGATCATCGGCGGATATGATATCTACAAATCCGACGGGCAGGTGCTGGAACTATCTCTTGGCCTCAGTCTGCCGACTGGCTCGATAGACGAGACCGACACCACGCCAGCTGGGCCGGACCAGCTGCTGCCCTACCCCATGCAACTGGGTTCAGGCACCTACGACCTGCTGCCGGGCGTCACCTATACGGGCCAGAACGCGGATTGGTCTTGGGGCGCCCAGCTGGCCGCCGTGATCCGGATGGGTGAGAATGATGCCGGTTACACCTTGGGTGACGTCTATTCAGCAACAGTTTGGGGTGCACGGCGCTGGAATGACCAGTTCAGCTCCTCGTTGCGGGTGGTCGGCGACATCGTGGAAAACATTGACGGGTCGGATGCGCGCCTGAACCCAGGCATGGTGCCCACCGCTGATCCGACCCTGCGCGGCGGCCAGTTTCTGAGTATCGGAATCGGAGTGAATTACCTTGTGCCGGGGTCGGGCGTTTTGGCGGGCACGCGCCTGGGTATCGAGGGCGTGATCCCTGTGTATCAAGATCTGGATGGGCCCCAGCTTGAACGCGATTACGCAGTCTCCTTCGCGATACGCAGGGCGTTCTGACCCTTCAGCCCCAAACCGACTGTAAACGGACAATCAGCGCCGCCGCGGTGGTCAGAACGACCACTGACACCGCCATCAGTAGCAGGGCCAATGTCACAGGTCCGCCGCGCCCAGGTACGCGACGTGCCAGTTGGGCTGCAAATCCAGTACCGTGGGCGATCTGGCTCTGAACGACGGATAGGTATAGCGGCAGCGCTCCGACCAGCGTGGCGTACAGGTAAACGCCTGAGATGTTCTCGAAGTAGGCGGAGCGTACCAGCGTCGGACCGACTACCCGCAACGCCACTACGGGATCACCGCCGAAAGACCCGAACCAGTCTGCCGAAAGCGCGTAGATCAGCGCGTGCAGCGCGATGAACAGGACGGCCCGTAGCAGCAGGTCAATTAGCAGATACCGGGCCGGGATGGCCCCCCTGCCCC